>CBDUAB010000606.1:0-3833 GCA_965365045.1 uncultured Planctomycetales bacterium | reverse complement strand
TTATGACCACTTGGGCGGCGGCTTCGCTCGTTATTCGGTCGATGCCCGCTGGCTGGTGCCGCACTTTGAAAAGATGCTCTACGACAACGCGCTCCTTGCCGGTGCGTACCTGGACGGCTATCTCGCCACGGGTGAGCAACGATATGCAACAGTCGTACAAGAGACGCTCGGGTATGTCCGAAACTACTTGACGGATGAACTAGGCGGGTACCACAGCACCGAAGACGCCGACAGCGAAGGTGAGGAAGGCAAATTCTACGTCTGGACGCCCGCTGAAATACGCTCTGTGTTGGACGCGGATTTGGCCGACAAGTTCTGCTACGTCTACGACGTAGCCGAGGAAGGCAATTTCGAGGGCAAAAGCATTTTGAACCTGCCGAAAACGATTGAGCAATGCGCCGCAATTCACGACTGGGACGCGCAAGAATTGCCTGTCGAGCTAGCCACTGCGCGCGCCAAATTACTGGCCGTTCGCGATCAACGGGTGCGGCCGGGCAAAGATGACAAAGTGCTGACCAGCTGGAATGGTCTGATGATCGATAGCATGGCCCGAGCCGCGGCCGTGTTTAACGACAACAATTATCTGGAATCCGCCAAGCGCGCCGCTCAATTCATTCGTGATCATTTACACCGCGAAGATGGCCGCTTGCTCCACACCTGGCGTCATGGACGAGCCCGCTTTGATGGATATTTGGACGACTATGCAAATCTGGCAAACGGCTATGTCAGTTTATACGAAGCCGGCGGCGGCGAGTGCTGGCTCGACGAAGCAGTTCGTCTGGCGGAGATTGTGCAGCAACATTTCGCCGATCCCGACGGAGATGGTTTCTTTTATACCGCCGACGATCACGAACAGCTCATTGCCCGCCAAAAAGATTTCCAGGACAGTTCGGTTCCCAGTGGCAACGCCATGGTGGCCACAATGCTTGTACGCCTGGGGCATATTTGCAGCCGTCCTGAATTCCTTGCGATTGCCGAAAGAACGATTCAATCGGCCGCAAAGTTGATTGAGCGGTCTGCCACCGCTGCAGGCCAGATGTTGATCGCGCTGGACATGCTATCCGGACCGTTCCATGAATTGGTCGTTGTCGGCGGCGGCCAAGAACAAGATACGCAGAACGTGTTGCACGCCGTTCACGGCCGTTACTTGCCCAATCGGGTGGTCGCATGTCGAAAGACGGCGACGCCGGCTGAGAATTCGTCGCATCTCGAGTCGCTTTTTGAGCAGCGAACCGCGCTACACAACGAACCGACGCTCTATGTGTGTGAGGGCGGCGCGTGCCAGGCGCCAATTCATGGCAGTAAGGCGATTTCCGCGGCCCTCGATAATCTCGCCTGAACTCGGCTGGCCCCGTTGAGAAGGCCCAGTTGAGCAAGCCCAGTTGACGAATTAGCGCACTTCCAACATGCGCTGCAGCGCGATCAACGACCACTTCGTCGTATCGTCGTCAACTTCGATGACGTTCACCAGTCTTTCAGCGGCCAGATTCTCGAGACTCCAGCACAGATGCGCCAAGTCGATGCGATACATCGTGGCGCACATGCAAACCACCGGTGAGAGGAAATGAATCTCTTGCTCTGGGTGCTGGTCCTTGAGGCGGTTCACCAAGTGCAGCTCGGTGCCAATGGCCCACTTAGTTTCAGCAGGTGATTCTTCAACAGTGCGGATGATCGTGCCAGTCGACCCGGACACGTCCGCCAGATCGTTGACTTCTTGTGGGCACTCCGGGTGCACCAAGATCTTGATGCCGGGAATCTTTTCGCGTAATTGATGGACATGGGCGGCAGTGAACATTTGGTGGACACTGCAATGGCCCTTCCACAATATGACCTTGCTCGCCTCGAGTGCCGTCTCCGTGTTATCTCCCAAGTCTTCGGCGTGGGGATCCCAGACGGGCATTTGTGCGTTCGTAACGCCCATCTTGAATGCCGTATTTCGACCCAGGTGTTGATCGGGAAAGAACAGTACTCGGCTGCCGCGCTGAAACGACCATTCCAACACGGCCTGCGCATTGCTGGATGTGCACACTATGCCGCCGTGCCGGCCGCAAAACGCTTTGAGGCTGGCCGCTGAATTGATGTAGGTCACCGGCGTGACGTCGTCTGTGTCGAGCACTTCGCCCAGTTGCTCCCAAGCCGATTCGACTTGTTCAATTTCGGCCATGTCGGCCATCGAACAGCCAGCCGCCATGTCGGGCAGAATCACGCTAACTCGCCGACCGTCGCGCTGCTCCAGTTTCTCAGGGCGATTGGCCAGGATATCGGCCGTCTCTGCCATGAAATGAACACCGCAGAAAACGATTGTGCGACAGTCCGTGCTGGACGCCGCCATCTGACTCAGTTGGTAACTGTCTCCCGTCAGATCGGCGAATTGGATGACTTCGTCCTGCTGATAGTGGTGGCCCAAAATGAGCAATTGTGAACCAAGTTTTGCTTTGACCGCCCGGATACGATCGGCCAACGTTTCGTTTTCCAGCGATTTGTAGGGCGCCAGCTCAAAAGTCGGTTCAGGCGTGACGACGGAACTCATAGTGTTTTGCTCTCAGCAAGTGGGGAACGCACACGGTGATTCTTTGGTGGGTCCCGCGAGCCGAGCGGGACTTGAACCGCAAATAACTCGCTTCCAGGTACCGGTCGGTTCGCGGGATCAACATACGGATGACCAACGCACGACGTCAGCGGCGACCCGGGCATTATACGCGATACGCCGCGGTAAGGCAGTTCCAAACAGAACGGACCTAAAAAAAGAATTCGCGAGCGGTCATTTAAGAAGGCTCGTCGGTTTCGTCGGTATTGTCCGTCTTTTTGCCGAACAAGCCGCTGGAGACCATGTCGCGAAACGAAAAACGCAGGTCGTCTTCGTTCTTTTCAATTTGGCGATTGATCTTGCTGACGAGCTTTTCATTTTTTTCTTCCAGTTTCTTGCGAATCAGCTTTTCGATGCCGTCGCCGAACTCGCGGACGACCGGACCGTCGGCTTTGCCGATACGATTCAGCTTGAACTGTTTGAGACGCATGTCGGCAGCGACGACTTTGGGCTGCAGCAAGATATCCGGCGGCAAGTGCGAGGCGTCGAGTTTCGATGTCATGCGAAAATCAAGATTGAGCACGACGTCGGCCGACGCGTTGGCGCTGACGCTAAACAGCCGCACTCCACGCCGCCATTCTTGTAGTCGTCCGTAGGTTTCGAGTCGTGCCTGGACCAGCAACTCAAACGCCACGGTTCCGGGAGATTCCTCGCGCAGATTTAGCAGTTGTAGTTTAAAGAATTCTTGCGGATCCACGAGTGTCACATGGTATCGCTTCCACGTGCCGTGGTTGACTTCCTTTCTGCGTCGTTTCGTGCGAACTTGCCAACCATCAAGCTTGACATTAAGTCCGCTGACGATTTCTTTTGTGCTTCCCCATTTTTTTGTGTTTTCGTGGTCGTGGGGTACGATGTCCATGATTAGTTGAACCAGCAGCGGTTGGAGTTGCGCTGGTGTGTCTGCGAGATCGAATTGGCGTTGATTCAGCCGCGCCATGCCAACTTGGTCGAATTCGAAACCGTTTTCTAACTTGGGCTCGACGGACAGTGCTGGTGATTGAGAAAAGCAGCACGTTGTCCAGATCATGATCCAGATCACACAGCCCAGTCGGATGCAGCGTGAAGTCGCACGCAGGGAAATAAGACGCGTATGAGGTCGGGAGTGTTTTACGCACATTACGTATTGAGTAACGGGCGCAGCACTTTGACAGCCGCAGCGGAGTGGCGCTGACTCACTAAACGATGTTGAACAAAAACCCCGAAGGGGTGGTCCTATGTCAGCCCAGGGTGGAGCGACGTGAGTAAA
>CBDUAB010000605.1:0-3835 GCA_965365045.1 uncultured Planctomycetales bacterium | reverse complement strand
GAACTGGCGCCATTCACCTAAAGCAGTTCGTGGATCGGCGTCGGATCTTCGAGCACGGGTGTCGGTCGCCCAGAATGATCGAGAATGTGCAGCGTTGGGTCGATTCCCAAACAACGATAGATCGTGGCATGGATGTTGTCAGGACGCACAGCTCGCGACGTGGGCGTTTCGCCTTTGCTGTCGGTCGACCCAACGACTTGCCCTCCTTTGACGCCGCCTCCACCGAGCAAGCAGAACATCGAGTTGCCCCAATGATCGCGACCAGGCGTTCCTTTGCTCAACGGCGGACCACCGTTGCCGCCGTTATTCATGCGCGGCGTGCGACTGAACTCACCGCAGAGGATCACCAAAGTCGAATCAAGTAATCCACGTTGATCAAGATCCATAAACAGCGTTGACACGGCCGCATCAACGCGTGGCAGATAGTTTTCCATGCCTGACTGCAAATTCCAGTGATGGTCCCAACCTCCGAAATGCACCGTCACAAACGACGCGCCCGCTTCGACCAAACGCCGTGCCAGCAGCGTACTCTGTCCCCAACCTTGGCGTCCATATTGGTCACGCAGCGCTTCATCTTCACGGCTCAGATCGAAAGCATCTCGTGCTTGCCTTCCAGCAACAAAATCGAACGCCTGGCGATCGAAACGATTCATCGCATCGAATTCCCCGCTCGCGTCCACGGCACGTGGAATCTGATCCAGCGCGGCCAGTAAATGCTTGCGATCGTCTAAACGATCAACCGTCAGGCCCTTGACCAGATCAAGGTTCTGAACTTTGAAATTCGCGCTGTTTGGATCGCCGCCCGTTTCAAACGGATCAAGATGAGCCCCGAGCAGATTGCCACCGAAATAGCCAGGGCGCAGACCGATGCTGCTGGCTATTGGTACGCTCACGTAAGGAGGTAACGATGAGGGTCGGTCACTTCGTTGTCGTGCAACGATCGAACCAATCGATGGAAATCTGCCGGCATTATTCGCGCCGCTGACGCCCATATTCTTGGTCGTCAACATACGATGTCCACCGGCAAAGTGATCACCCGTGTCGTGATGTAAGGAGCGAACGATGGAGAACTTGTCGGCGACTTTGGCTTGTTTGGGGAATAACTCGCTGATCTCGAAACCCGGAACGTTTGTGCGAATCGGCCGCCAGACGCCACGGTATTCGAGTGGCGCGTCGGGCTTCATGTCATACATGTCCATGTGCCCTGGTCCACCGTCAAGCCAAATCAAAATCGCGGATGTGTCCGTGCGCTTGCCGGTTTTCGCGGCCGATTCTTGCTTTGCCTGCAACACTCCGGAAAGACCAACGCTGGCCATCCCGGCCACGCCAAGTTGCACAAAACTGCGTCGACTCATTCCGTCGCAATAGCGGCGCGAACTCCCCGCATCGATGTGAAACATGGCCATTTCTCCAGTAGGAAGGAAAAAGGTGGGCTAAGGATTTGCGCAAAGTCGTTGTTCGCTTCGCGTCCGAAGCAAACAGCGACTTTTATTGATGCGCCGGTCCTAAGAAAAATCCTTGCGTCTGGCCATCGACGCAAGCACGCTACGCATTTTTATATTCCTCCTGGCGGACAAATGCAATGTCTCCGTCCGGTGCTCGGCGCCAGCTGACAAGAAAAAAAACACGGCATGTGACATTTTAGCTGCCTGGCGCACTTTCAGTGGGTCACTCTTGCCGAGAGTGAACTGTGCGACGCCACAGTGGTGAAATGTGAAGAAGCGGACAACCGAGATAGACTCGAATACCAGTCGGGCGAACTTCGTAAGAAACACATTCTCAGCCGCGGAATCGCCCAAGAATACATGGTGGCGCCGGCAAGTCACGGTCGCCCTGGTCACTCTCGGCAAGAGTGACCCACTGCAACAAAAACTCAAATCGTTTGAACCGAAGTGTCACAGTAGAGATCGCTACGGGTTGGAGGTAGGCCGGATGGCCCCTTGGCCACGCGTTTGGTGGCAACGACTTGGTAGATTTTTATGGAGCCATCCGTGAACCCAGCGGATGCTCCCGCCAAATAGGCAATCCACAAACGATAGCGCTCATCGCCAACCAACTTAATTGCTTCATCGCGATTGGCCGACAATCTCTGGCACCAGAATCTGCAGGTATGTGCGTAGTGTTCACGCCAAGATTCAACATCGTGAACTTCAAAGCCACAATGTTCCATCGAGTCTTGCGTAAAGCCTACCGAGGTCAACTCGGATCCAGGAAAGATGTATTTAAGCAGCAGTCGTCGCTCGGGTCGAATTCGACGGGCTGCTTTGCGAGTGTTTTTCGCCCGTCTTGCAATGGCATGATTGAGGAGGATTCCGCGGTCACGCAGGAGCGAACGCGTTTTTTCAAAGTAAGTTGGATAATTCGCCACGCCAATGTGTTCAAACATGCCAATGCTGGCGATCTTGTCATAGGTTCCTTGATGCTCTTTGTAGTCACAGATCTCAACTGAAACACGGTCGCTGAGGCCCAGTTTCTGGATCTGCTCTCGAGCGAAGTCATGTTGCTGCTGGGAAAGTGTTATTCCATGGGCGGTGACACCATAGTGTTTCGCGGCGTAACAGATCAGGCCACCCCAACCGCAACCGATGTCAAGAAGCTTGTCGCCGGATTGGAGACGCAGCTTCCTGCAGATTATCTCCAGTTTGTCGGTTTGGGCCTGTTCGAGCGAATTCCCCCAGTCGGTGAAATAGCCACAAGAGTATTGCATCTCTGGATCGAGAAAAAGTTTATAAAAGTCATTGCCGACATCATAATGAAATTGAATGTAGTCCTTGTTATCGCGTCGCTCCTCACGCCGTCCCACCATGTCTTGTGTGTATCCCAGCCTCAGGTCGGCGCCATTGGTTCTAGCGAACAAAAACGGCAAGGCATTGCGCAGCAGCATGCTCTTGCTGAGACTCTTTAATCGCTTACGCGAGCTTCCGGTGGTTCGCAAGGCATTGCGTATTTCGATCAGATCGCCGCCATGAAAATCGATTTGGCCAGTGGCATAAAGCCGCAGCAAGGTTTCGGCTGTTGGCCGCCGCAGGAGAGATCCGATGGCGCCGGGACCTGAGATAGAAATGTAATAGCGAGGATCAACATTGCGTCCCAACGGAATCGTTTCACCGTTCCATAGTCGAACGGATACACGCAGATCCAAGTGCTCGGCAATACTCTCTAAGATCTCGGAGATCGACTTCAGTTGTGATTCAGCGGAAAACGATACGCGCATTCTTTTGATCCCCCGGATGTCGAACAGTGGCAATAATTTGACGGTGTATTTCAATACTTTGACTAGAAGCCGACGCCACGATTTGCACTGTACGCGGTTCGCGCTTTGGGTGGAAAGACCATATTGTTCGCTTGCGCGTCGGGCAAGTGAGGAATGTGCTTCCACACGTTCGTCTCGGTTACATCGGGGTGGTAACACGCACAGGCGAAAGCGAATCACTGTTTGCCCTGCTAGCAGAAATCGGCATTTGGCCTAATGGCAGACGACGATTCTTCATCAAAACCCAACACTTCTTCCAACGTGTCATTTGCGTCTCGCCAGAGCCAGATAGGCCTAGCTTTCGACGTCAAAGACATGTAGCAGTCTATATAGTGATTCGATGGCTACTGGTTCTGTCGGCCATCTTCGCAATTTTTTTTTGAAATCGGCAATTCCGCGAGCATTAATTAGAGCTTGAAAGGAACGAATAAGAATGAAAACGGCAAGTGTGGTTGCGTTCTTATTGTTAGCAATTTGCTCGTCCGCTTGCGGGCAGGCGCTAGAGTGGACCCGTCAGCTCGGCACCAGCAATAACGACATCAGTTGGGACGTATCGGCGGACGGACTGGGCAATGTTTACAT
>CBDUAB010000604.1:0-3838 GCA_965365045.1 uncultured Planctomycetales bacterium | reverse complement strand
GCCATTTGCCAACCGGCGTCTTCGTCACCCAATCGCAGCAGATCCTGTGCGAGTTGAAATCTAGCTGGCAGGTATCGCGGATTCAACGATAGGGCACTGCGTTGGTACCGCGCGCCTTCGGCGAAGCGATAGTTTCGCGATAGTTTTTCGCCAATGATAAAGTCGACCTCGGGATTTGTTTCCCAACAACTGAGCGCCACATCACGTAGCTCTTGTTCGCCGGCGTAGTGTCCTTGCAAATGCGCAATGGCCGCGTGGTACGCCCACGCGCGCGGATGCAAAACGTTGACCGATAACACCCGCGTGAGGACTTCCTCGGCCGCGGTGTATTGCTCGGCGTCGATTAACTTACTCGCTTTGAGCAGCAGGCTCGGAACATGGTAGGGATTCAGCTTCAGCGCACGCGCTAACGACTGTGTGACTTTTTTTGCGTCGCTCCCCTGCCAGGCACGCGCCGACAAATAGGCAATCTGGGGATCGTCCGGGCTCAGCTTGGCCGCTTTGTCGAGCGAGTCGCTCGCAAGTCGGTAATCGTGTTTTTCCAGTGCCAGCTCAGCCGTGGCCACGTATGCGTCCACATACTGTGGATAAGCCTTACGCACACGGTCGTAGAACAGCTCGAGGATTTCCCGGGCATCTTCGCCGCGGGACAGGAAACAGCGGCCCAGCGCGACGAGATTCTCTTTGCTGGAATACCTCATCTGCGAGCTTTGAAATAATTGAAAGATCTTGTCTTGCTCTAGCTTGGCACGGCGTGGTTCGTTGTTGTAACGATAAACCTCGACTCCCAGTAACCGCAGTGGGATATGCCTTGAGTAACGCTTCAGTGCCGTTTGATACGTGGCGAGCGCATCTTGATAGCGACCCGTGGTGAGCTGACAGCGAATGAGCATGCGCGGCCAGCGGTCATTCCACACACGCCGCTCGACCTGCTCTTGGGCGGCCTCCATACATTCGAGGTATTCGCCAGCGGCGTACAGTTTCTCGACAGATGAAAGAGATGGAAAATCAGCCGCGCTTGCCTTTTGCAAATAGGTATTTGGCAAACACGCTAACAGACAAACGATAGCACAGCTCGTGCAAAGAGCGCGAACCAGAAAACAGGGCCGGCCGCGTGTTGGATCCCACGGTGCAAGTCGGAGCAGATTGAATCGAATTAGAGACTGATCGGTGTGCATCGCGATTGCTATCGGGTGTGTGTTCGTTATGCCCCTTACGGAAGGAGGCAGCTCGCCATCGATGTCTTACTGCCAGCTCTTCGGCTGGCCGATCACGCCTTTCACAAAATCCCTCGTAACGTGTTCGACCCAACCACCCGTCGCACACTCTTATTTTGTCTGAAGCTCAGTACGCCCGCAACTTCGGTTCTGCATGCCCGCAACTTTCCACATGCCCACAACGTTGTTCTGCCGCGCTGCACCAGTCATTCAACAGAATTGCCAGCGTTGCCGACCGGTCTTTTCTCGAATTTTATCAGAATCCCGTGACACGCCCGATAAATGCACACAGAATCCAGACCGAATAAAAAGAAAACTATTTGATCTTTTCGGCCGCCTCGATAAGCTCTGCCGGCGCGTGGCGCCTGACAACGCTGTAAAAGAGCTTGGCACGCACTACTCCATCCTTGTCAACCAGAAAGGTACCCGGGTGGGGAATGCCGTCTTGCCGCGAGCCCGGTTCGGTCTTTTCATTGCGCACACCGTAGGCGTCGATTGTCTTGCTGCCCGCATCGGAGAGCAAAGGAAAAGTGATTTTGTTCTTGTCGGCAAATTCCTTTAAGTTTTCAACCGAGTCGTAGCTGATCGCGACAAGTTGAATTCCCGCGCCTTCAATTGTGTTAAGTTCAGCTTGCAGTCGAACCAACTGCCGTTTACAGAACGGTCACCAATCGGCCGAACGATGAAATACCAACGCGACATTTCCTTTGCCAAGCATGTCCGTCAGCACATGTTCTTTACCGTTTTGATCTTTCAGCGTGAACGTCGGGACCATTTCACCAACTTTAATCCCCGGCGCTTCATCGTTTTCGGCTGCAGCCTCGGTCGAATCAATAGAGCTGTAGCCGATCAAGCATGTGCAACAAAGAAGGAGCATGGTTCGTTTCATCGTAAATCCTCTTCTAAACAATAGAGAAACTTCCTGCCGCGCAAGAACATCTGGCGGCCGACAATGGCCGGCGACGCGTCTATCGGGTCGTCCAATCGGTTGGTCGCCAAGACTTCGAACTCATCAGCGTGCCGCAAGACAACCGTGGCACCGTCGCGGTCCACTATATAAACTCGTCCCGCAGCGCCCACCGGAGATGCGTACATACTGCCACTCAATGGTAATCGCGTGGGCGGCAGCACTGTTTCCCCCGTGCGCGTGTCCAAGCTTGTCAGCAATGTCGAGTTGCTTCGCGTAAAGTATAGATAGTTGTCATACAGCAATGGCGATGGGCAATAGGGCGCAAGACGCTCATACTGCCAAGCAAGGTCGTCGCTGTCAGTGATGTCGCCGGAAGCGCTCAACGGAATGGCATGCACCGTTGACTTACCGTACGAACTCATGCAGAAAACCGTGTCCTCCGTGGCGACCGGACAGGAAATTACGTTCGTGTTTTGGCCGCCGCATTCCCAGAGTAACTGGCCCGAATCCAGATCGTAGCTGCGCACACGATTGGTCGCGTTGACAACCACCTGCATACGGCCGTTGCCACGAACGATAAATGGCGTGGACCAGCTTGTCGGTTCATCGCGGTCGACCTTCCAACTCGTTTCGCCCGTGTTCGCATCCATCGCAACAAGGAATGAATCTCCCTCGTGATCCCAATTCACAAGCAGCGTTCCGTTGTGTAGCGCGGGCGAGACACCTTCGCCCCAACCGCGACGCGTGCGCATATCGCCCAGATCACGTTGCCACTGAAGATTGCCGTCGAAGTCATAGCAATAAATGCCGCGCGAACCAAATGAAGCGTACACATAGCGGCCATCGGTAAGAGGCGAGGCCGATGCAAATGTGTTGGTCTTGTGCCGGCCTTCGTGCGGAATCGCTTCGGTCGCTGTTCTTTGCCAGCGAATTTCACCCGTACGTCGATCGACGTCAATCACCAGATATTGCAGGTACTTAGCGGGTGGCGTAGTCCGTTGGCCTTCGTTCGCCTCGAGAATCGCCGCCATTTCGTCTGGATCCGCAGCTCGATCGGTCTCGCGCGCCGCAAGAATGAAAATGTGATCCTGCCAGACGATCGGTGTTGAACTGCCGATACCAGGCAGTTGGCATTTCCAACACACGTTCGTAGTTTCGTCCCAATGCGTGGGAGGATCGCCATGCGGAGCGACACCGTCGGCATGGGGACCGCGCCATTGGTGCCAGTTGTGTTGACGGAGTTCAGCAAAATCTTGAGCACCGGCACTATTTGCCAATGCCGCGAAAACGACAATGAGAAAGAGTTTAGGCGAACGGGGGCCGTGAGGCCCGCGGTAGAGTTGCGATACAACGTGATTCATTGAACACCTTGTTTTGACGTGAAGCCGTGATGGTCACGGCTCTCGCGAATCCACGGCGGGTCTCACGGCCCCCGTTCGCCCATTCATGTCAGGCGTCGCCCCGTATATCGGGTTGGGTGCTCACGTTGACAAAAAGTGGCACCGTACGACTACACTCTGGCCGCCGCAACCGTGCGGCTCTTGCGCGACATCAATGCCGTCGCTTGATCGTCGCCGATGAACTGCTCGTTCTGCGGGTCCCACTTGAGTTCGCGGCCCAGCATCAACGTAATATTGCAAAGGTGACAAGACGTCATCGTGCGGTGATGCGTGACCACGTCGGAAACCGGTTGCTCACGATCTTCGAGGCA
>CBDUAB010000603.1:0-3840 GCA_965365045.1 uncultured Planctomycetales bacterium | reverse complement strand
AGCCTTTAAATGTGCGGTCTTGGCGACAGTGGGATTTGAATTGGGAAAGTACGAGCGGCACTGGCCGCATGGAATTGCTTGATGGGCTGGTAGCTCAAGCCAAGCAGCACGCATGGTACGGGGATTTTTCGAACGAGTGGACCGAGCGTGATTTACATCTATCTGGTGACGTGTGGCATGACATCTCGATGCACACGGCAACCGAAGAAATCGGCGGGCCGCGTCGATTTACACGTGCGCGCTGTTATGTGCAGGTGACGTTGTTTACGCGTTTGGCAGCCATTGGATTTGGTGCCATCACGGCCTTTGCCTGGTTGTCTCTGAAGCCGTTGCCGCTCTTTGCCTGTGTTGCTGTTGGCATTGGGTTCTCTCGTATTCTTGCTCGCAGCCGAAGACGTTGTCTTGAGGCAATCACGAACGTAGCCAGTCAAGCGGCGGAAAATGTTGGTTTGAAACCCGTTCCAGCCGACAAGGGCCAACCCGAAAATCCCCAGCAAAAAACACAACATCGCTTTTTACGTCGACCGAGCACAACTTGACGGCGGATACATGGCCTCGCGGCAATACTCAACTTGGCGGATCTATCGCAGCTTGCTGTCTGAAGCGAGGCCGTTTTGGGCGTTCATCGCCGGCGTGTTGGCACTTAATTTGTTGGCGACTCCGTTAAGACTGCTCGCACCGGTACCGCTCAAGATTGTGGTTGACTATGTGCTCGTTGATAACCCGTTGGCGCAACTATCCACAGCGTTGTCACCGCTTGAAAACAGCTCGCCACAAAAGCTGCTGATTGTGGCCGTTGTTCTATTGCTTGCGATTGCGTTCATTACATATCTGAATGCGTTGCTGATTCGGTTACTTCACGGCTACACGGCAGAAAAGCTCGTCGTCGGATTTCGCTCGCGCCTTTTTCGGCACGTGCAGAATCTTTCATTACGATACCACGACGAAAAGGGGTCAACCGATTCGACCTATCGAATTCAATACGATGCGCCCGCAATTCAATGGATCGTGCTTGACGGAGTTATTCCGTTCTTGGCAGCGTTTGCCACGGTCATCGCCATGTTTGTTGTCACCTGGACACTGGACTGGCAACTGGCGGTTATCGCGGCAGCGCTGGCACCGGTGCTGCTGTTCGTAACACACGCCTGGGGGCGCGGATTGCGCCGCCAATGGCGCGAGGTAAAGCAACTGCAAAGTGACGCGATGTCCGTTGTGCAGGAGTGCTTTTCGGGAATTCGAGTTGTCAAGGCATTTGGAGGTGAGTCCCGGGAACAGCAACGTTTTTATCGGCATGCTTACGCCGGGTTAAGAAAACAGATGAGAGTTCTCGCGAGCCAGGGCACGTTTGAATTGGCCGCCGGAATGATCGTGGCAACGGGGATGGCTATGGCCCTCTACATTGGCGTCCAACATGTGCTTTCGGGACGGTTGACGCTGGGCAATTTTCTGCTCGTGTGGGCCTACCTAGGACAACTTTACGGTCCGCTGCAAACAATCAGCAGCAAGATCACGACGCTCCAAGGTTCACTGGCCAGCGCCGAACGTGCACTTGTTTTGCTCGATTGCGATCCGGAGGTTGTCGAAATTCCGAATGCTAAGCCGATTGACAGAAGTCGTGGTAGAGTCAAGTTCGATGGTGTTTCGTTTTCTTACGACGCGGGCAAACCGGTGCTAACCGAAGTATCATTTGAAGTTCACCCTGACACGTCTGTTGGCATCGTTGGACCAAGTGGCGTGGGGAAATCGACCCTGATGAATCTGCTGCTGCGTTTTTACGATCCTACGGAGGGTTCCATCCAGCTTGACGGTGAGGATCTTAGGAACTACCGACTGTCCGACTTAAGAGATCAGTTCTCTGTCGTTCTTCAAGAACCGCTTCTCTTTCACGCTAGTATTCGTGAGAACATCGCCTATGCGAAACCTGGAGCAACCGAAGAACAGATTGTCGCGGCCGCCGCGGCGGCCAACGTAGAGGATTTTGTAGCAAAGTTGCCAGACGGGTACCACACAATTATCGGTGAGCGAGGTATGCGTCTGTCTGGTGGGGAACGGCAACGTATCGCGGTTGCGAGGGCATTTCTCAAAGACGCGCCGATACTGATTTTGGACGAACCAACGAGTGCTATCGATGTGGGTACGGAAAACATACTCCTCGAGTCATTGCAACGTCTTATCCAAGGCAAGACCGTTTTTATGATTGCACATCGGGCGAGCACGTTGGCAGGATGCGATGTGATTGTTTCTGTCGAAAACGGACGCATCGCTTCTGTAACGAATAGGGACAGTGAGAATCCAGATGCCGTTTCTGCACACCATCGCCCGTTTGAATAAATAACTCCATGGACTAATTCATTGTGTCAGCCTCATCCTTGCGTATCGTCGTTTCCGGATTAGCTGGTACCTATCCGTTAGGCGGAATGTTTTGGCATTACATGCAATTTGTCTTGGGCCTGCATCGCCTGGGTCACGACGTTTTGTACTTAGAAGACACGTCACGGTGGTGTTACTGTCCTCAGAGAAAAACGTTTGTTGAAAGCGGCGATCAAAACGCCAATTATTTGGGACGCGAATTGGCTCGATTGGACGCCAACCTAGCCGGCCGATGGCATTTTCGCGACGCCGCTGACGAAGTATACGGCAGGTCGTGGCAAGACGTCGTGGAGTTTTGCCAGTCTGCCGATCTCTTTCTAAACATCTCGGCCTCAGCCAAGATGCGCGACGAATACCGGGCGTGTGGCCGGTTGGCATTTATCGACACGGATCCGATGTACACGCAGGCTGCGATACCTGACTACGTTAGCGGTGAAATCAACGACGAGCTTCGCGCGCGTGTCGAGACGCTGCTCCGCTATGACGTTTTCTTCACGTTCGGAGAAAACGTAGGCAACGACGACTGTCTCGTGCCCAAAGAGCTGGTTCCATGGATTCCGACGCGACAACCGATCGTGCTAGATTGCTTTACGGACTTGATCACTCGACAGGTGGATCGACGGAAAGTCTTAACAACAGTTGCGTCTTGGGACCCAACTGAATCGCGAACCATGGTGCGAGGTGTCGCTTACTATGGGAAGAGTGTAGAGTTCGAGCGTCTAATAGATTTGCCCCAACACAGCGCCCTTCCGCTGGAAATCGCATTGAGCGGTGATGCACCGGTCGAGAAACTTTGCTCCAAGGGATGGAAGATCCGAGATGGACACGAGGTATCGTATGATCCGTGGACGTATCGCGAGTATGTTTCAAAATCCCTGGGTGAGTGGAGTATTGCAAAGCATGCCTATGTTGCGAGTCGAAGCGGCTGGTTTTCCTGCCGAACGGCTAGTTATTTAGCATTAGGGGTCCCAGCAATTGTTCAGGACACGGCGTTTTCTATTCCCACGGGAAGAGGCTTGCTTTCGTTTACGACGTTCTCCGAGGCTGTCGCCGCAATCGACCAACTGGCATCACAACCGGCGCGCCACGCACGTGCGGCTAGAGAACTTGCCATGGAGTATTTTGACAGCCGCACGGTGCTGTCACGTTTGGTGGATGGGGCGATGAATTATGGATAAATGGTTAACGAATCGTTATGCGACAAACTGACATCAACGTTGACGCCAATAGCCAATTGCGTGTGATCGTCTTGGGGTATCTTGTGCGCGGACCATTGGGTGGGCTGGCGTGGCATTATCTGCAGTACGTGTTGGGATTACAGCGATTGGGACACCAAGTCTACTTTGTTGAAGACAGCGATGATTACGAATCGTGTTACGATCCGTCGCAGGACCGGATGGTATCTGATCCGCGGTACGGTCTCGAGTTTACTCGCCAGTCGTTTGCACGTTTGGGTATGCCGCCATGTTG
>CBDUAB010000602.1:0-3841 GCA_965365045.1 uncultured Planctomycetales bacterium | reverse complement strand
GCAGCCAGGAACAACAGCAGCAATCAAACACCAATGATGCCAACTCGACAGTGGAGCGGTCTGATGGAGTAGTCCTTGTCGTGCTTGGTCTATCAGAAACCAAGTATGGGCGACCATGCCTAGCGCGCACAATACAAACGTAGCCGTGGCGACTCGCCTACCGGTGTTGCTGACAAGACGCACGATTTCCAACAATAACGCCAGCGCGTAAGTGGCGAAAAAGCAGAGAATGGAAATGCCATCAAACATCGTGAAATGCCATGTGCTCAGCGAGCTGACTTAGGAGCCGTTCGAAACAACTTGTCCGTCTCCGATGCAGGTTGCGCGATACGGGATGCCAGACACACGTGCGTTCCACACGACTTTGTATCTCGTATCATCATCGCGTATCGCGCAACCCGCATCGTGTAACCCGCATCTCGTATCCCGTCCTGCAACTCCTTAAGTCCCGTCCAGGCCATACTCCTTGAGCTTCTTATGCAATGTATTCCGGTTGATGCCCAACCGCGATGCTGCCTTTGTCTGCACGCTGTTACAGGAGAGCATCACTTGGGCAATAAGTTCACGTTCGACCCGATTGACGATCTTGTTATGCAATGAGTCTTCGTCCGGACCGGCGTCCGCCAAGCCTTGCTCGACGACCTCAAACGCAAGGGATTCCAAATCACGGCGACGTCCCCGAAATCCCCGTGTCATGCGGCCATCACGGACAACTTCAGGCAACCACTGCATCGTCAATTCGTCGCCATCCGCCATGACAACCGCGCGCTCGACGTAGTTTTGGAGCTCACGCACGTTTCCAGGCCAGTCATAAGCCTCGAGCGCCGCCAGCGCTGCCGGCTGGATATGGGTTACATACCGGTCGTTGGTTTCATTGTAGAAGTTAAGAAAGTGGGTCACTAATGGGCGGATGTCTTCACGGCGTTGACGCAGCGGAGGTAGCGATATTGGCACCACGTTGAGCCGCCAATAAAGGTCCTCGCGAAAACGACCGCAGTCGACTTCTTCCATAAGATCTCGGTTGCTGGCGGCGATGACCCGTACGTCGACGCGAATCGTCTCCGTGTCGCCGACGCGTTCAAATTCGCGTTCTTGCAGTACCCGCAGCAGCTTGATTTGCAGCTTGCGGGAGGTCGAATCAATCTCGTCCAAAAAAATGGTTCCGCCGTGAGCCGCTTCGAATCGTCCCGCCCGATTGTTGACGGCTCCAGTAAAGGCACCACGAACGTGTCCAAAAAGCTCGCTTTCCAACAAGCTTTCCGACAACGCCCCACAATTGACCTTCACTAGGGGCCCGTTGACCCGCTGGCTCAAGCGATGCACGGCCTTGGCGATCAGTTCTTTTCCCGTTCCTGTTTCACCTAAGATGAGCACCGATGCGCTCGACGGCGCCACTCGGCGCGTGGTGCCATAGACCGCTTCCATCGCGGGACTAGCGCCGATAATACCCGGGATTAGAAGCCCCGTGTCGCCTGTTGATTGCACGGACGTACCGGACATCAATTGGGGAAAACTCTTCTATGGAGTGTTACTTGTTTTGAATACCGATGTTCGCTGCGTCGATCGTTCGATGCTGTCCAGGATCGAAGCCAATACCTGCTGGGTATCTGCCGCGAGTCTCTCACTAGCATTGTAGCGTTTGTACTGGGCAAGGATTTGCGAGCTCGTCAGTTGCACACCTTGGCGGCGAACTGCGGTATCAAACGCTTTACTGGCCGTTTTTCGCACTGCTAGGGGTTGGGCGTTTTGACTAGCTACGTCGACCAGCGCGGTTTGGGCGGCCGGCGTGCCCGATTCGCCAAGCGCTAGAGCGGCGCGCTCCACGAACTGCGGTACCGTCAAGGCAGCGATCAATACACCTTCGCGGTCAAGTGTTTCATAAAACGGATAGCTGCGACGTTGGGCGACCAGGTCCGCCAACCAGCCTAGCGACCGACGACCGTGCGCCAAGCGTGTCTGGGGGCTCGTGCGGGAAATGGTCTCTTGATTCAGCGCGCGTTGGACGACAATGCCGAGCATGTCGGGATCGCGTGGCAGGGGATAAGCGACCGTTAGCGGATCTCCGCGGGCCAGCTGTTTTGCTCGTGTCATCGCCGGACCGCGTACGATGAGGCCTACTGCGATCCTTCCCGTGCGTGGATCGCGACGCAATTGCTGCAGCAACTCGGTCCATAGCTGCACCGCGTCACTAATGAGAATAACTTCGTAGTCCGGACTCTCCAGGACCCGTTTGAGGGCATCGCGACCCGTACCAACAGCGTCGGCAGCGAATCCCCAACTACTGGCCATTCCGGCCAAGGATTCCGCTTCCGTGGCGCGAGGATGAACAATCAAGATACGTCGTTTGCCTTCGGTGCGAGCAAAAAACGCGAGCTGCCGCATGAAGTCCGCGGCACCGGGGTAGGATTCGACCGGATCGAGCTTGACAATCGCTTCGACCGCGGCGAAACGAACGCGCGGATCAACGTGACGTAACGCCAGGGCCAAAGGACGATGCGCGCCGCCATAACTCGACAGGATTTCGGCCGTTGCCACTTCGCCCAACATCTCCGCGGCTCCCATCGCCGCCGCTTCGTTATGCCGTAGCTCCGAATCCAGCACTGCTTCGAACTGACTGGCGGGTAGTTGAGCCAAACGCTGGAACAAGGCTGGTTGCGATTCAGCCAGCGATACATCCAAACCGCCCAGCAGTTTGCCCGCCGCCAACTGCGTCGCGATGAATAGCTGTTCATATTCAGTCTTGTCTGGCTGTAGCCGATACAAGTCTGCTGCTAGCCAGGCAGCGAAGTGTGCGGTCGCGGCTGAGGTCGGCAGTTTGCCAGACTTAGGCGTCCGCGTCTCGTTGTCCCAGGACCAAACAGTTGTCAAGCCGTCACCACTGCCTCCGCCCGTCAGATTCCGCGGTAATCCCTCGCGAAACCATTGTCGGGCCGTCGTGCTGAGATAACGCGTAGCTTGGTCGATGTCTGGTACCTTACCCAGTAGTTCACTCAAGGCCGCGCCTGCCGCTGACTGTATCGCCGGTTCCTCGCCAGGGTCGACCGAAGGTCGGATGAGGAAAGGGATCGATTGTTCAGCATCAAGTTGACCCAATGAACGCATTGCAGCAGCGCGCAAGTCCAGGTCGGGTGATTGCAAAGCACCCATCAACGGTCCAATGGCATTACTGCCCAATAGCCGCATTCCCCATTCGAGATGGCGTTGCGTATCGGTACCGTAACTTCTTGCCAAGACGGGCAATAATTCGGCCACGGCCGCACTTCCCGCATCCCGCAAGCCGGAAACGGCGGCGCTGCGAATTTCGGGTTCGGAGTTCTGCAATTGCTCTACCAAGGTGCGAATACGCGCCGGATCGGTTGCGGCCTGCCGCTGCGTCTCCAGCACTTTGCGCGCGAAAGGGGCAGCTTGGTCACCGAGTGCCGATTCGCGCGCGAGGCGAATAAAGAATGCCGGACCGAATTCACGGTACAGCGAAATCATGGTAGGCTCATCCGGATTCCGCGCGATGATTTTGTCGATGTACTCCGCGGCTGTCGCCGCCTGGCGTAGATTGAGCAATGTTTGCACCGCGCGAAGCTGCTCGGCGGGAGTCTGCGGATCCAGCTCGCGAATAGCCTCGATCGCGATGGTGGCGGCATCCGATAGTATTCGTTCCTGTCCAGATAGTGTCACGGTCGAGCCGGCCAAGCAAGAGCCGATGATGACGGCGTAAAGAATCGTTTTCATTGTCGTTATCTCATGTTGTCACGTTATCTGTTTCGAACAATTTTTGTAGGACAGGTTTTCAACCTGTCGTTTATACACAAGTTTCGCCCCGAAGGGGCCGCAACATATCAGCCCA
>CBDUAB010000601.1:0-3845 GCA_965365045.1 uncultured Planctomycetales bacterium | reverse complement strand
CGTACGTCGGACCATAAATACGTGAGATGCGCGGCCATTCTCGCCATAAACCACCGGCGGATCTTGCCCGGCAGATTTTTGCCCCGTACGGTAACGCTGCGAAGCATCTATTCCGGTGAAATGACACGGATTGAGCCGCTAGCGCTAGCGACGAGTCGCCAACAGATTCGACGCTTCACGAGACATGAGGCTTAGCGCCTTCGGCTCAAAATACTTCACAGCGTTGCCCGTACGGGCGTGCCGACCACGTTTCAACGCCGTCTTGCCTATTATCTAAGCGTTTTTTCCATTTGTAACAATTCGCTCCGTTTCGCGCCATGTCTATAGGCAACGAACTATTTGGCTTGGTTAGCAAAAGCGGAGACGAAAAAATGCGTAAGGGAACATGGCTTATAATTGCGGCTTTTGTGTTGGGCACGCTCTCTTCTCACGTAATTGAGCCCCGTGATTCCGCTTCGCCACAGGCGGCGGTTGCTGCTCAAATCGCCACGGCCGACACAGCAGCGATTTTGGCAGTGCGATAGCGTGCGGCAGATAGTGTAATTGAATGGGGTTTTGGCGTAAAATGGCTGTTGTCCCGCCTGCCGTCCTCCGGCGCTCCTCCTTCCAAAATCCGCTTCGCATGCAGCCTCCGACCGGTGTTATCACTTGTATTCTTCTGCTGTCGTTCGCACTGCCGCGCAGCGCGGCCGCCGAATCGCCGCATGTTAGTGCGCGACAAACTCATTGGTCTTTGGCGCCCATTACGCGACCGTCTCCGCCGCAAATCAGCGACAACGGCTGGTCGCAGATGCCGCTGGACGAGTTCGTTTGGGCCGAGCTCCAGCAAGCGGACATATCGCCATCACCGGCCGCTGACCAACGCACGCTTGTCCGTCGTCTTAGCTTCGATTTACTCGGTCTGCCACCGACATCTGCCGCAGCCATTGCGTTTGTGTCCGATCCTCGGCCGAATGCTTTCCAACGGCTCGTCGACCGTTTACTGTCGTCGCCTCATTACGGCGAGCGTTGGGGCCGTCATTGGCTCGACGTGGCCCGATACGCGGACACTCGCGGTTACGCATTTGCGCGCGATCGTCGCTTTCCCTTCGCATATACTTATCGAGACTATGTAATCGGCGCTCTCAACAACGATTTACCATTCGACCGTTTCGTCGTGGAACAGTTGGCGGCGGATCAGCTTGACCTGGGCGACGACCGCTGGCCCTTGGCGGCGTTGGGTTTTCTGACCGTGGGACGCCGATTCAACAACGTGCATGATGATATCGATGACAAGATCGACGTTGTGACACGCGGTTTTCTCGGTTTGACCGTGGCATGCGCCCGCTGTCACGATCACAAATACGACGCGATTCCGACCGAAGACTATTATTCACTCTATGGAATCTTTGCAAGCTGCCACGAACCGGGTGACTTGCCTTTGATCGGAATGAAGGAGGACATTGCCCAGAACGAAGATTACCTCGCGGAGTTGGGCCGCAGGCAGCAGGAATTCGGGGCGTTTGTGGATGAGCGGCATGCGGAGGTACTCGAACACGCGCGAACGCGGGTCGCCGATTATCTGACGCGGATGGCAACCGCTGGGCCCGAGCAGTTGCTGGATAAACTACCGTTCTTGTCGCTTGGCGATGACGAGCTGCGGCCGAAACTCGTACGTCGCTGGAGCGACTACATGAAACGGTGGGCCCAGCCGGACCATCCGGCGCTGATGCCATGGCGGGAATTCATGAATCTGGGCGACGACGACTTTGCCGAAACGGCTCAGACGCTCATCGGCGGTTGGCAGTCGCTGCCGGAGCAGCGCGTCAATCGCTTATTGCTTGCCGAACTTGTCGCGCACCCGCCTCAGAACAAGACCGACGTTGCCCAGTGTTACGGCAAGCTGCTGACGGACACGTATTCGTTGTGGAAGGAGCAGGGTGGCAATGACCGAGCGGTCGGGCAACTGCCGGTGGAAAGCCGGCAATTGGCGTTGTTGCTCTTTGATCCCGCGACGCCGACGGCCATCAAGCGTGATGATGTCAAGCAGTATTTGTCACGCGAGCACCGCGGAGAATACAATGCGCTGCAGAAGAAGATCGACGAGCAGCAAGCCAGCGCTCCGGCGTCCATACCTCGTGCCATGGTCCTTCGCGACAACGATCGCCCGCGCAATGCGCATGTGTTCATTCGCGGCAACCACAACCGCAAGGGTGCCGAAGTTCCGCGACGATTCTTGTCGATCATGGCGTCGCGGCGCCATGAGTTCAGTTTGCCGTTCGCCGAAGGCAGTGGTCGCTTGGAGTTGGCCCGGTCAATTGCCGACCCGGATAACCCCTTAACGGCCCGGGTGATCGCCAATCGCATTTGGATGCACCATTTTGGTAAACCTTTGGTGGCGACGCCAAGTGACTTTGGGATTCGCAGCGAATCACCTCGTCAACGACGGTTGCTGGACTATTTGGCCTGGCGGCTGATGGATAGTCAATGGTCAATCAAGTCGCTGCATCGCGAGATTCTGCTCTCGGCGACTTACGGGCAGGCAAGTGACGATCGACCCGTGGCCCGTGCCCGGGATCCCGAAAACGAGTTGCTGTGGCGGATGAATCTACGGCGACTGGAATACGAACCATTACGGGATGCATTGTTATTTGTGGCTGGCAAATTGGATGCTGCCATGGGCGGCAAGTCCGTCGACACGTTTACCGCGCCTTACCCACCGAGACGCTCCGTGTACGCGGTGGTCGATCGGCAAGATTTACCCAACTTGCTACGCGCGTTTGATTTTGCCAGTCCGGACCAAAGCGCAGCCCGACGATCGGAAACAACCGTGCCGCAGCAAGCTTTGTTCTTGATGAATTCGCCGTTCATGCTCGATTTGGCTCATGGCGTTGCACAACGGGCCGAACAGGCCGCGGAGGATGTCCCGGGACGAGTTGAATGGCTATATCAGACACTCTTTCAGCGTGAACCAACGGTTGCTGAATTCGACGTTGCCGAGCGGTTCCTTACTGCCGAGTTGCAACTCAGATCTGCCGGCGCTGAAATAGATGACAACGCTGATAAGCATCACGACCCGCTACGTTCTTGGCAGCAGTTATCGCAATTATTGATGCTGACAAACGAGTTTTGTTTTGTCGATTGAACCACGGAATACACTGAACACACGGAAAGTAATTAATTCCTTGTCATTCGACGCATCCATCGTGGAGTGCGTGGTGCTGAACTTTCCGTGTGTTCAGTGTATTCCGTGGTCTGTCCGTGCCTTGTTGCAAACGTCGTGAATTCGGGGAAAACCATGCACGAACCGTCCTTTCTTAATCGCCGTGAGCTACTGCGGCGTAGCGGCTCGGGCTTTGGCATGTTGGGGTTGGCTGGAGTCCTGTTGGACGACATGCCAGCGGCACTGGGGGCGCAGCCGCGCTACGGCAATCCGCTGGCGCCGAAATCACCCCATTTTCCGCCGAGGGCCAAGCGTGTCATTCAATTGTTTATGAACGGGGGACCGTCGCACGTTGACACGTTCGATCCGAAACCTTCGTTGCAAAAGTACGCCGGTCAAATGCTGCCGACGAGCAACTTGCGTACCGAACGCAAGACGGGCGCGGCCTATCCATCACCGTTTCAATTTCGAAAATACGGCGAAAGCGGCATTGAAGTTAGCGAGCTCTTTGCGCATACCGCGCGGCATATCGACGACATAGCCGTGATTCGATCCATGCACGCCGACGTACCCAATCACGAGCCGTCGCTGTTGTTGATGAATTGCGGAGAGGCGCGGCGTGTGCGGCCCAGCATGGGTTCCTGGATCACGTATGAGATCGGAAGAGCACACGTCTGAACTCCAGTCACGCCAATATCTCGTA
>CBDUAB010000600.1:0-3845 GCA_965365045.1 uncultured Planctomycetales bacterium | reverse complement strand
TGTCAGCATCACGCGTTCAAAAGCGCCACGGTTGCGGCGACGATCTGTTCGGGACTTGCCATCCGGCCCATACCCCGACGACGGCAGCTGAGCCAACCTTCCTCGGGGCCGACTACCGCAACGCCGTCACGTTGCAATTGCCCGAGGTTGCGCTGCACGGACGGCTTTTCCCACATTTCGCAGTTCATCGCCGGCGCGATCAATACCGGTTTGGTAAACGACAAATAAAGCGTGGACAGCAGATCGTCGGCCAAACCATGAGCGGCTTTAGCCAGAAAACTAGCGGTTGCCGGCGCGACACAGAACAGTTCCGCCCGCTCGGCCAATTCGATGTGGGCACCTAAGGGATAAGCCGAATCAAAAAGTTCGGTGGCAACAGGTCGCCCGGACAGGGCGGCGAACGTTGCCTCGCCAACGAAATGACGCGCCGCCGTCGTCATGACAACTGTGACGCGCGCGTCATCTTGAACTAACTGACTCACCATCGCCGCTGACTTGTAGCAAGCGACGCCGCCCGATACGCCAACAACAATCTCACGGTTTTTCATACTGGGTCTGAATCGAAGCCCGGTAGTCCGGTCGGTTCGTCAGTTTGACCGACGATGGTAACTTCGTTTGATCTGTCCAGAAAAATCTTATCTTGCAGGATTTCCTGCAGCACGATTTGCATCTTGTCGTCGGTATCGATTTCCACCAATGCGCGACTGCCAGCATTGAGCGCCACAAGTCGCTTTTGGATGAGCGTGGAAAGTTTGAATCGGCCACCGACCTTTTTGACGATGGTTTCTTCTTTCAGATCTTCTAACATGTCAGGCTCCAGATTGGGTCAAGATCTCAATTATTTCGTTAGTGGCCCGCTCGACATCGTCGTTAACGACGACATGTCTGTAGCGGTCCTTGAACTGTAATTCATCGCGAGCAATTTCCAGACGACGCTGAATCCGCTCTTCCGTTTCGGTTGCACGGCCGCGCAAACGGCGTTCAAGCTCCGTGAAGCTATCCGGACTCACGAATACCGTAATCGCGTCCGGATATTGCTCGACAACCTGCATCGCGCCATTCACATCTATTTCTAAAACTACCCATTTTCCGGCAGCCAAGCTAGAGGCAACTTTGTCACGTAGCGTTCCGTACCAGTGTCCACGCCCGAAAACCTCGAAGGATTCGAGAAAATCACCGGCCTCACGACGGCGCAGAAACTCATTTTTTTCGAGAAAGTGATAATCGGCTCCATCCAACTCGCCAGCGCGCGGCTGGCGCGTCGTGACGGACGTGGACAGCGTTAAAGGCAATGGACATTCGTCCATTACGCGTCGCACCACCGTAGTTTTACCCACGCCCGACGGCCCGGAAACAACAACTACATACGGTTTTGGCGACGTCATTTTTTTGAGTTTGAAGGACTCGGTTCGCGATGTTAGCGGTTCGTGTGGCCGACTCGCGCGTGTGTCGGATCACAATCTCGCGGAGCGAGATTGCCACCTTCCCCTCCGACAAGCCTATTCGATGTTTTGGACCATCTCGCGTAAGCGTTCGATTGCTGTCTTTATCTCGACCACATGTTGGGCTATTTCGGCGTCATTTGCCTTTGATCCAATCGTATTGGTTTCGCGGACCATCTCTTGAACCAAAAAATCGAGTTTGCGGCCAGCGCTTTCGCCGCTGTTCATGATCTTTTGAAATTGCTCCAAATGACTTTGTGAGCGGACAAGCTCTTCGGAAATGTCGGATCGTTCCGAGAATATACCCACTTCACGCACCACGTCGGCCGGTGTTACGGTGACCTCATAGTCCTCAAGTAATTTGGTCATTCGCTCCGTGAGGCGATCTTGATAGGCCGACACGACCTGCGGTGCACGATTCCGTACCTTGGACAATGCCCCGTATATTTCCTCGATGTTCTTCAGCAGGTCATCGGCCATCGCTTGGCCTTCGGTGCGCCGCATCGCTTGCAGATTGTCGAGCGCCATTTCGATTGCCGGTTCAATGGTCTTCCAAGCGGTATCCGTGTCTTTGCTGGGACTGTTCGTTTCGATCACGCCCGGAAGTGTCAGAATAGTATCGATGGATACGTTACCGGCGGCGGGAAAATCAGCGTCCAAATTTGACAGTTGCTGTAGATAACCGGCCAGCACGGCATGATTAATTTGGTAATCATCCGCACCAACGTCTCGATCCAGTTGCAGCAGGATGTTTACAGTACCGCGACGAATTGATTTGCGGACAAGCGGATCAATGCGCGACTCGAGGTCGCCCAAGTAGTCATTACCACGTAACGACATCTTAAAGTAACGACTGTTTACCGTGCGTATGTCAACGCTGACGCGCAGACCATTGCCTTCACAATGGGCGTCGCCATGACCGGTCATGCTCAGTAACAAATGTCTAGCACCCCTGAAACCGAAGGATGGAACACCCCGGCGTTAGTTTTCGTCGCTTGCCGCCGGCGTTTCAGCGCCGTTCGTTGCCCCGTTGCCGCTTTCCGTATCCGCGGCCGTGCCGCCAGCATCACTCTCTGGCGTTGTGCCGAGGACATTCGGATCGGTTCCCGACGGTTCAGCCCCCGGTTCCGTGCCCAACGGTCCCACTCCGAGCGTGGTATCATCGGGGTTGACCTCTTGAGATTGCGTCGTTGAGCCTCCCGCAGCCGCGGCTAAACGGCTCCCCGTTCCCAGATACTTGGCCGCGACGACACAGAGAATGATCCAAACAGTTGCGGTCGCCACGGTAATTCGCGTAAACGTGTCCCCTGCCTTGCTACCAAACGCACTTTGACCGCCCATCCCGCCAAACGCACCCGACAAGCCGCCACCTCGTCCACGCTGCACGAGCACTAAGAGAATGAGGAATACGGCAATACACAATAGAACGATGGCGAATAGTGTCGACCCAATGGTCCCCAATAGAACGGATGCGGCCATGATGTACCTCCAGAAGATTAATCACGACCTAGATCATCATCGGTCGCGGTTTAGCATTTCGAAACGGCAAAACATCCAAACCATCTGTCAGTAGTCGATTGCGACGTATGTTCTACGCCTCAGACGGCCACCTTGGCAGCTTCTACAATCGCCAAGAAACTCTCTGCTTGCAGCGAAGCGCCACCCACCAAAGCACCATCGATGTTCGGTTGAGAAAGCAATTCGACCGCGTTGTCTGCCTTGACACTGCCGCCATATTGAATTCGTACGGTTTGTGCCACCTCGGAATTGTAGCGATTCTCCATGATTCTGCGAAGATCCAGATGAACTTCCTCAGCTTGGGCCGGCGTTGCGACTTTGCCGGTGCCAATCGCCCAAACCGGCTCGTAGGCGATCACAACGCGGGCCAAATCCGCAGCGTTCAGTCCGGCGAAACTGCCCGAAAACTGATCTTCGATAACTTGCCGTGTTTGCCCCGCCTCGCGCTGCTCTAGCAATTCACCAACGCACACAATGGGCTTCAAGCCCGCATCCAATGCCGCACGCAGCTTGCGATTGACGTCTTCGCTGCTTTCGTTCATCAGATTTCGTCGCTCGCTGTGGCCCAGAATAACATAGGAACAGCCTATATCCTTGAGCATGGCACCGCTGATTTCACCCGTAAATGCACCGGCAGGCTCGTAGTACATGTTCTGAGCGCCGACGGAGACCGCCGAACCTCGTACCGTCCCGAGGACCGCGTCCAGGTATACAGCGGGCGGGCAAATGGCCAAGTCGACAGGGTAATCGCGCTCACCGGCAAGTTTGGCCAGTGTGCTGGCCAGCGCGACGGACTCAGCACGAGACAGATTCATTTTCCAGTTTCCAGCAATGAATGGTCGTCTCACTTATTTTCTCCGTTTGGGGACAAGATCTTTTTTCCGA
>CBDUAB010000599.1:0-3847 GCA_965365045.1 uncultured Planctomycetales bacterium | reverse complement strand
CAAGTCAGCAGAGAAATCCGCTGGCACGATGCACCACGGTGAGCCCGTGGTACAGGTAGGCCAACTGAACCACTACTTCGGCGAAGGGGAATCTCGCAAGCAGATCCTCCACGGCAGCAACTTGGAAATCGGTGCTGGGGAGCTAGTTATTCTCACGGGACCGTCGGGGTCGGGCAAGACGACATTGTTGACACTGGTTGGCGGCCTGCGCACGGTGCAGGAAGGAAGCGTTCGCATACGGGGCCGGGAGCTACGAGATTTGACCGCGAATCAACTAGTGAGAATACGCCGCGGAATTGGCTTCATTTTCCAAATGCACAATCTGTTCGATTCGTTAACCGCCTTCGAAAACGTCAAA
Source organism: uncultured Planctomycetales bacterium (assembly GCA_965365045.1). Taxonomy (GTDB): domain Bacteria; phylum Planctomycetota; class Planctomycetia; order Pirellulales; family Pirellulaceae; genus CBDUAB01. The sequence continues at coordinate 3,489 of CBDUAB010000599.1, read as the reverse complement.
ATGGCCATGCAACTGACGCGAGCCACTGGCGAGCAAATGCGGCAGCGTTGCACGCAGGTCTTAGGCGAGCTGGGTCTTGGTGACCACCTTCACAAGCAACCTCATGCCCTCTCGGGGGGACAGCGGCAACGCGTGGCGATTGCCCGCGCGGTCGTAAATCATCCCAAACTAATACTGGCCGACGAGCCGACGGCAGCGCTTGATAAGGACACCACTCGCGATGTCGTGAATTTACTGAAGGCGCGAACGCGTGAGGATCAATCCACGATACTTCTGGTCACGCACGACAACCGTATCCTCGACGTTGCCGATCGCATCGTGAATATGGTCGACGGCCGGATTGTTTCCGACTCCCGCATCGACGAGTCCATACGGTTGTGCGAATTCTTGCGGCGCGTCGATTTGTTTGCGAAACTGAGTCCGACGGAACTGTCAAACATCGCCGAAACGATGATTTGCGAGCGGCATCCGGCCCAGACGGCTATCATTCGTCAGGGAGATATCGGAGATAGATTCTACGTCTTGGAAAAGGGCACGGTTGACGTAATGGTCGCCGATAACGGGCAGTCCCAAGTTGTTAATCGCTTGGGCGAGGGTGACTTCTTTGGCGAAGTCGCGCTCATCTCAGGCAATCCCCGCAACGCGACGATCGTTAGCCGCGAGGAAGTGGTTCTCTACTCGCTGGGAAAGGATGACTTCCATGAAGCATTGGACTCTAGCGAAAGCTTTCACGAACAATTGTTGCAAGTCTACTTCCAACGCCATTAGCCCAAAAGCTACCACGGCTGCCAACGCTGGCGCGTTTGCTTTTGCGTAACGACCACGACCACGGGACGAACTGAGCTAGTAATCTCGCCGGCTTCGCGAAGCTCTTGGATGCAATTGTCCACATCACTCATGAGCTTGCCCTTACCCTTGCGCAATCGCTTGATGTCCTTTTTTTTCTTCTTCCCAATATCGATGATGATTGGCGAATCAGTCGCACTGCCATTATTGTCTTCAGCCATTGTTGTTTCCCAGATTACAGAGAAATAGGAAGTTCGTTTACTCTCGCCGTGGCCAGTTTCGCACTGTCGGCGATGGTCATTCAGTTTACATTCCAGCACTCTTCATGAGTTTGCGCATACTCTTTTGACTCGCCTTGAATACGTTGGGTCCCAAATCGCGCACCCATCCATCACGCGATTTCCGGTTGGACCGCCGATGGCGACGAAGAAGCTCGTCGGTGAAGGCTTTCTGCGCTTCACCAACACCACGCACAGCCCTCTCGAATTCTCGCAATCCGAGCGATCCCTTTTTCTTTTTTCGCTTCTTGCTTTTTTCATAGACGGTTGTCGGCGCTACACCTCCCGAGCCATCACTTTGCAAGATTATGACTCGCTTGATTCTCCTTCCCGGACGAATGTCGATCATTTGGAACCTCCCGGTTTGCGAACGGATGAGCCGATTAGAGTTGTCCTTGGAAATGAATTGCCAGCCATTATTCCGAGCCAGCCACTAGCAAAACCAAAAAACGCGTTGCAAGCCGTTTTGAACAACTCTCCTATCAATACGTGAAGATAGTCAAACTCCTGGGCAAAAGCAACCATTTTACGGTCCTTCACAAGGTGCCATGACACCTGCAAACAAGGCCTAATCGTTGTTGGCAGGTTCTCGCGTCCGTTATTGTGAGTGCGGCATACCCGGCAATTATAATACAACGTATAGGTCAATTCAGGCATAAACTGGAGATTCCGCAACCGGCAATGCTCCCGGAAAAGCTCGCCCCAACTCGACTTGTCCATCCGTCCGAGCGGCCAAGCTTGGCTATCCCAAGGCCGATCGAATCTCTTCGGCTGCGCACGTGGTACGTAATCTACCACTTATTGCGAACGGTCAGCGCAGTGTTTTGGCTACGTGTCACCGCTAGGTTATCGCGACGGGAGCATGGCCGTCGCGTGCGGAAGTTTCTGGAACGGATGGGAACGCTATGGATTCGAGCAGGACAAATCCTTGCTCTCCGCAGCGACGTATTTTCCCGCGAATTCTGCGAGGAACTTTCCGCTCTGCGCGACGTCGGGCCTACGTTTTCGTTCAGCATCGTGAAAGACATTGTCGGACAAGAATTGGGCGCTCCGCTGGAAAGATACTTCGACGAATTCGAACCCAAGCCTTTCTTCGCCACAACGATTTCCCAGATTCACATGGCCCATCTTCGCGAGGAGGACTTATGGGTGGCAGTGAACGTACAGCAACCTCATGCCGACCAGTTGTTTCATCATGACATGAAGCTGATTCGCCGGCTTGTCCGCATCCTGCGATCCTTCTCTGTTTACCGCAACATGCGCTGGCACGACCTCTGCGTGGAGCTGGAAACGTTGATGAACCGCGAGCTGGACTATCATTACGAAGCCTCATCGTTGCGTCGGCTGCGAAAAAACTTGCGACAACATGGTGTCTATGTACCCAAGGTGTTTTCAAAGTACACGTCTCGCCGCATTCTGGTCACGGAGTTTATTCGAGCCGCACTAATATCGGATTACATCCGACTTCAAAAAGCCGATCCGCAACGTCTGGCAACTTGGCTGGACGCAAACAACATCTCGCGACGACGCCTTGCCCGATGCCTGTTCAATTCCGTGTTTCGACAGATCTTTGAGGACAACCATTTTCACACCGACATGCATCCGGGCAACGTTATTATGCTGCGCGACAGCCAGTTCTCGGTAATCGACAGTCGTGGCGTCGGAATGCTGGAATCCGAAAGCCTTTCGAAACATCGAATGTTTCTGGAAGCAATTACGGACCAAAACTATGCTTTGGCTGCGGATATTTATTTGTTTCTGGCGGCGGAACTCCCCATCGTTGACATCACCGAAGTTCGGTCGCGACTGATTCGCGAATTCCGTACTTGGGAAACGCGTACGCATGTCCCCGTAGTGCCATTTCGAGAGAAATCGATCACTTGCTTGCTCCAAGAACTCAACGCGATCACGTTTCACTACAAGTTCGCCTCGCAGTGGTCGTTATCCAAGCTGGCTCGTACTTGGGCGAACCTGGATGCATCCCTGGAACACCTATGGCCCGAAATCGATTACCTGCGGCAGATGCGCAAGTATTTTCGCCAGGCGACGCGGCGCGACGACCGCAAGTTTTACCGCGGCAACACGAATATCGCCCGCAATCTCGCGGAAGCGTCCGAGTTTCCCAAACGGATGTCACAACATGAATTGTTTCGCCAAACGATCGTTCGACGCCAAGCCCAGGTCTTCCAGGGTTCAACCAATCGGATCGGTTACATTGTTTCCGCGATGCTCGGGTGGGTAGCGCTGGCGCTGCTGCTGACCGGTACGTTTGTCGTGACGGTTCTGATGTACCAGCACCATGGCGTCTCGATTCAGTCGCTCGCGGGAAACCAGTTGTCCCAAACAGTCAGCTGGGTCCCGGAAGCAAGTTACGTGAGTTTGCTCGCAATCCTCGTTTTGCTGTTGTATCTGTATCGAGTCGCCC
>CBDUAB010000598.1:0-3852 GCA_965365045.1 uncultured Planctomycetales bacterium | reverse complement strand
TTGCCTTCGATTGATTCCATCAACATCGACGCTGATGCCTGGCTAATGCAACAGCCGTCGCCATCAAACCAGGCCTCGTCGACGCGGCCGTCACGCAAACGAAGCTGAACGGAGATAACATCTCCACAAAGCGGATTATCGTCCTCGTGCTGGTGGGTGGCATGCTCACATTCGCCGCGATGATACGGATCCTCGTAATGATCCAAAATATGCTCTTGGTAGATTTCTTCTTCGTCCATTAATGCTATCTTTCGCGTTTCGTAGTCGTTTTCTAGTGTATGCCCGACGTGTGATGGTGGCTAGGGTGAGTGAACGACCGTGACGACCACGATTCGTTTTAATTAGCTTTCGGTCCCTTCGGGCGCGGCGTTGTAATCCGAATTCAGCATCTCGGAAACTGGGTGTGATTTGGTACGAAAATCCAGTGCAGGGCGTCGGAATAGAAAAACCCCAAAGGGGGTGATCCTGACTCGCCAAACGATGTTGTAAGAAAAACCCCGAAGGGGTGGCCCTATGTCAGCCCAGGGTGGAGCGGCGTGAGTAAAACGAACGTCGCGCAACCCTGGGTAACGGGTGTTAAGGAGTCCTAAACCCCGAAGGGGTGACCCTAAAAGACCGGCGAACTTGGTGTTTTGATTTGCAACTCTCGCTGCTCACATCTTAGGGCCAACCCGTTGGGGTTTCTGTATTCAACGGTCTCATACCCAGGGTTGCGTGACGTTTCGCTGTCGCTCACATCACTACACCCTGGGCTGATACGGCCACCCCTTCGGGGCTTTTTTTGCAACATCGTTTAACGAGATAGGGTTGCACCGTCGGCGTTGGCGTAGTACGACACGCACGAAAAGTAACCGGCGGACGCGACAACTACTTGCGCCGCCACAGATCCGCATCGCCGATCTGAAGTCGCTGTTGCGTTGGCCGTATTTGCGTGTGAAATCGGCGTGCGTCGACCGGATAGCCGGCCGTCGGCTTGAGATCCGGCACGCGACGACACCAAAAATCATTGAAGGCACGCATGGCCAGCTCACGCAGGTATTTGGACACCATCGAAGCCAAAGCGGACGGCAGAAAGCTCTCGCCCTTGGCTTGGAAACGCATTTCGATACGGCGCTCCGCTTGCCCGATTCGATAAAGACTCAATGCGCGCGATTCGCCGTGAACTTCGACCAGAGTGTCGGGAAACTGTGCTTGGATAAGCCGACCGTAACGATTGCGGCCACCATGTTTGTCGCAACTGACGACGATTGGTTCCGTGAGCGGCAGGCCATGGATCAATTGGGTCACCAAATCCAAAGTTGTTCGCGACAGCAATTGACCTTTGCTTTCATGTTCTTCCAGAAGATTGTTAAATCGTTGCGGAAACACAACGGCGGATCGCATTGCCCAGAGATGAATATCCGCTTGTTGGCAAGCCGCGCGTAAGGCAGTTGCGTCCTGGGCAATATCAAGCTCGGTTGCATCAACAGGTAGTTTTTCATCAAAACGTTCGTACCATGGAGAACGCGACATGTCCTCATTGACTTGTGGATCTAGCCGCTGCCACAAGTCTGACCAACGCGCGAGCGGTTCGCCTTTCGCGTCGTTACGCATCGCGACCAAGCTGGCCAAGACACCTCGTTCTAGTTGACGCAGCCCACTTCCTGGCTTGTAAAGCCGTTTTGAGTCGCCAATCCAAACAGCGTGGCCCGTCGCTGCGGGGGCGTCGGCGGTGACTTGGTCGCCAAATTGTTCGTACAAATCCAGGCGAGCAAGATCTGGCAGCGAGTTGATTCTTGGCGCATGCCAAACCGTGGCGGAGATGACGAGCGGGCCCAAGTTCGGCCCATAGCCGGCTTCGTCCGTGCCGATGAGATAGCCCATGTTTCAAATCCGTTTTCAATCAAACAGCAACAATCCAAAACTCTGCGGCGATGCTGTCGCGTGCACCGACGCGGGCCAAGCCTGCGTGCCGCCCTCTGGTGTATGTCGCCGAACCGCAACCGCCCAGGCCGCTCCAGTTGTTATCGTCTCCGTGGTTAGTTCTTCCAAGGGGATGGCCGCTTCGACGGTCCAGCTATCAGCCGTCGACCCCACGGCAATATGCCACGTGGGATTCCAGCCGTTGTACGTCACGCAAGCGTCGTTCGCCCAACCACGCGAGTCGATCGTCAGATGCCAAGCGGACATTGAATCCCGGTTGGTATCGATTGAGAACGCGACGCGATCAAAAGCGGATAAGTCCGTGTCTCGTTGTCGAGTCTGTTTTGAGGTCGGGTAGTCGACCGCGGCGACTTTTGGACAAGAAACTCCCAGGTAGAGAAAACGCTTGTCGTAGGCTGCCGCCAATGAACCGGTCGATTCCTCGCCGTCTGGTCGCAATGCGTGCAGCGAGATGCGCGGTACAAATTGCCACGTCTCGTCGTCCAATTGTCCGTCCAAACGTGGTGACGGCCTTGGGGGGCAATTCCAAACGATGGCTGGGATCTGAGTCGTAGGCTTGGCCAGCCACGCTTCGGCCGCCCCACGTCGACGCCACTGAGAATCGATGCTTGCCTGTTGCGCTATGCGCAAAGTCACGTCCTTGTGTGCCGCCATGGCCAACGCCCAACGAACTTCGGGACGTGACGCCATCAACGGCGAAGCCGCCCGCAACAGTTGTTGAATATCGGTGTTGTTTCCGTTATTGTGATCCACGACCAGCGCGGCCGGTACGACACGGCCGGCTGGCGTCGCCGAACTTGCGCCCACATTGGCCGGAATTGCTTGAGCTTTGTCGGCAGAGCAGTCCGCTTGCCACAACCGCAACTCGGCGCTGGTGGCGGTTTGGAGCTGCCGCCAAACCACCGCATCGCGTGCTGGGTGTTCGTTGAAACGGTGCAGGAAAAGTCGGCGCAAAGCTTGGGCCGTAACCGGCTGATCGTGAGCGGCGAGCGTTTCGCTTAGGCGAAAAACTGTGTCACCCGCCGCCTCTTGTTCGGCAGAGGGGATTCGCCCCGGTCCAGCGACACCCCCCTGTCTCATGCCGGAAATAAGTTCGTCTAGTTGACCGAGCAGAACATCAGGTTTTCGGCCGCCTTCGACGCACTTGGTCAACAGCAGTTCGGCCATGCGACGGCGCTGCGCCAAAATGGAAACATCTCGCAGGTTACCGACGGCCGTGTTCAAGGCGGGGCGGCGAGATAGGCTGCCGCGACGTGACATCACGCCGCTCATGATGTGGCGGCTGTTTCCACCGGGCAACAGCGAGCGGTATGACGACATCGTCGGCGGCGGATCGTATCTCGTGTCGATAAGAGCACGGCACGACGTGCCGACGTCCGCAAGTGATTGGCCCAACGGCAGAACAAGCTGCGCGGTAGCCACGACGGGTCCTTTCACTCGTCGAGCGCCTCGTACAGCGGGAGATTCCTCGCGCAGAAACGCTCTGTGCACTTGCCATGGGCGCAATTCGGCAAGCGAGAGTTGCGTCGAATAGGCCGCTGGCCGAGCAGCTTGCTCGATCGCCGCCACAATTGCCGCGTGAAGTTGCTTGGCGCTCCTAGATTCGCCCGCCGTTATAATGACGTCCGGCTGCCAGGTGCGCAATGCGCGCACTAGTCGCCGTGTGAACACCGTGTCGTCGCCGCCGCATAAACTCAAACATGTCGCACCTCCGCTGCCCGCGATGATGGCGGCTTCATGGGCACGTATCTCGATTCTCGTTTCGCCGCCTGGAGCATCGTCGCGGTCTGGGTAAGTGCCTTTGCTGTCTGGGAAAACGTTCTCGTCCGCCAGTAGCACTTGCGATCGATAGCCTTCTTGGACGGACAATTGGGTTAGCGTCTCCCAGTCAATATCCGTGGCATGCGAATAGATTCCCAGTACCGCGAC
>CBDUAB010000597.1:0-3857 GCA_965365045.1 uncultured Planctomycetales bacterium | reverse complement strand
CATGATGAATAGACCATACAAGTGGATACGAGCCCAAACCAACCATGGCCATAGATGTCATTAAATCAGCATGATATAACCATGTGTGTACAAGATCGGGTTGCGCCGATTTTAAAATGCGCCTTAACTGCCAAACCCCATGAATCCAATTGATCATGCCACTCATCCAAGGCAATAGACTTTAACCCCACTATTACGAAATTGACTCGCGAGTTCCTCACGTTCACTGCGCGCCAATGTCGGAGGTCGCGTAAACCCATACAGGACTACGACCACCACGATTGCCAATACGCGACGCGAATTCCGTGTTAGAAAACTGGCCATTTTAGGAACCTAATTACTCCGACGTGTGTTCTTCGTTTCGCTACGGCCTCCCGCCGATCACATCCCGTGCCACCTCCGTATGGCCGGGTTTCACCTGATGCGTATTGGAAAGCTGCCCGCTCGCGATACAAGTGCGCGAGGCCGCGAACCGATTGCGAATTCTGGAGCGCCAGTGTTCGTAAGCCGGTAGTTCACCATCCAACGGCAGACCCTCCTCAGCATTAGTTGCCAGCAGGGCAGCTTCGTCGGCAGTCATTTCACAAATCATTTCACATGCCAGTTGAGTATGATTCGTAGTGATGCCCGCACGCGAGCGCGCGGCGGCGGCAAAAACCGACCCTTGCGCCAGATGCGGACGACACGGCCCCGCGACTTGACACAAGACCTCCATTGCATCGCGATCCATTCCGCCGGCGTAAGTACAAGCTAGACCCAGTCCACTCCAAAGATCGGCGTGACGTGGGCCTGGAAAACCACGGACCGTGTTTTCGATGCGGCGCACATCGGCGCCACACACAAACCACAAGCTGCGCCCCAAGCCCTGGTCAAAGGCGCGGCGGGCGTACCCTTCAACGGACTTCGGTTGGGAATGCCGGCGGACATACTTTTGGGAGTGAAAATACCCCTCATGAAAACCGAATCCGTCGACGACCAACCACCGCAATACTCCGTCGTACCGGTCCAGGTTCATCGGGAGTTTTCGCCGCACCCAAGGCAATCTTGCGGCGGCCCAACCTGCGCCGACGTGGACCATATACGCGTGCGATGACCCCGGACCGGCAATCCACGACTGAAAACGACTCGTTTTCCACGGCGTAACCGCATCCAGAATCGACAACGCCATGGATGCACCTTCATAGGCAAACCCGCGAAAGTCGGGCTCGATCAAATCGAGCTGACAAGCGGCGGACTCCACGGTGTCCGTCGTCAATGCCGTTTGATAACCATGGACGAATGTTTGGCCAACCGTTTCCAAATGTGAGCGTACGTGGTCATTGGCGGAGTGGAAGCCACGTTTTTGAAACGTCGTTTCCACCGGCGAAATACCGAATAGGAGCTTTCGAACATTCGCAAAACAACGCATTCCGCACCTCACAAACATTAGCAACACAACTCGGTTGTCTTCAATCAAAGTTCATCAAAGTGTATCGAAAGTTCGTTGTGTGATCCTGAGGCGATGCCATTCATAATTCGTATCCGTCTATCGGTGACTCGCTGGGGCCGACCGTCTCGTGAGCAGCAACATTAGGCCGCCGAGGGCAAACAGCGCGGCGCTGCCAGGCTCGGGCATCGGAGGAATGACACCATGAGCGGCTAACATCGCCTGCTCGGTAGTCCAAACTTTTTGATTAACTCCACCCCCTAGCCTGTCATTCGGGTCCGTAGCGGCGTGGAAACCGCCAGACGGGAGTGCCGCAACCCTGGGAAACATTGGTGGGGGATCGTGTGACCACAACCCACCATCAATGGAGTTTTCCCGATTAGGAAAAGTCTCACTTAGCGTGGTCTGGAACACATCATCAAAAGAAAAGGTTAGTTGATTGCTGGGGTCGCCTACCGCTGTTGCGATTACTTCTGCTGACACAGGAAGGAAGGACAAAAAGGTGCCACCTCCATCAGAATCGTGATTGATCGTCATTTGACCAACGTTGGACGACGGTCCGCCAATTAGGTCGCCGCTCAAGACGCGCACATCGAACAAAGTGCCGCTGATGTCCACGGGATCCACACTAACCAGCGAAAGCGCCACTAGCTCGATATCAACGACGCCACTACCATTCGGCGAATCCAAAGGATCGAGACCTTGCTTGCGCTCGACGATGGTGTCGGTGTTCAAGACTCCCGGACCGAATGCGGCAATGATTGGTCCGCTGTCACCCTTCAATTGAATTGTTTGTGTATTGCCATTAGGGTCAACTAGTTCTACGCTCGTTGATCCTGCCGGCGTATTAAAAAGGTCAAATCCGGGTGCTATGGCGTCAGCGAATGCGATGTTGCTAACGCCAACCACTACGAGCACGGCGACGCTCGCAACGGCGATCATTGTTGCCCGCTGCGTTTTGGAATTCGAATTAATCATGGTTCTTCTCCTACTTAGTTGACACAACAAAAGTTGCAGATCGGTACCTTGTTCACCATTTCACGACAAGCTAGGCCGGGTTTCTCACATCCTGCGTTCACCAAAGCGACGGCTTGTTCCCGCGGAAGTGGAATCCGCCGCGCCGGCCCGCTGTCGTGGTCTTTTTAGTCACTGGCTGACAAGCAGCCAGTGACACGCGGCGCTTTACGAACGGTTCGTTACTTCTCGTGTCTACGTCGCCTGGTCAGCAGCAGTAAACCCGCCATCGAAAGCAATCCGAAGCTTGCCGGCTCCGGAACCAGGTTCACGCCGAGCGCCCCGGTCTCCGAGGGAATCCACGTATCACCGCCGTCGACTGAGATCTCGGTAAAAACGTCGAAGAAGCTATCAATCTGGTACCTCGCTTCGCCGAGATCCGGATCGATGTCATTTCCATGCACGGGGTTTGCGGATCCCTGGTGGATAGACACTCGACCCAATGAACTCAAGTCGGGGTTCTCCCGAATGAGAATGGTTATCGGGCCCAACGGAGTGTCCACGGTTCCCGTGAGATCCATTGAAAGCATCTCCGTATCCCACGACCCCGTAGTCTGGTTCTCATTCTTTTCGTATACGACCGTTTCTACGTCTCCCTGCAGTTCGACATCCATTATCAAGGGTGGCTCCAGGACACTACCGAAAATCTCTCTCACCTCCAGAGTGGTCGTCAGCGACGAACGGAAGAACTCATGTTCGCCGTCGTCTTGCTGTTCCCGCACGACACCGTCGTCTGGTCCTGCAAACGGTCTGTGCAAGGCGCGGTTCAACAGGATTTCCAAATCGAGGCCGCTGTACATTGCGTGCACCCCAGAAGGCAGGAGGTATACGCCGGGCGGAGGTAGGGTCGGTGTGCCGGTGACGATGCCTACGATGCCCGTGCAATCGGCGGCGTGACCGGACACACCGTAGATTGACTGGATCAACGCGGTGTCGGATCCAGGTCCCACGGTCAACACGCGTTCCGTCGTACCCGCGCCGATGGTGGGGTCCATCACATCGGGGCCCGCGGCGGCGTGATCCAGTCCAATCGCGTGCCCGATTTCGTGCAACGCGACGGATTCCAGGTCGTACTCTCCCGCCGCCGGTCCTGCCGCCACATCCGACCAGACGTACCCACCGTCGAAATGGACGTCGCCGTCAGCGGTCACGCCATTTGGTGGCGGAAAGTAACCGTGGGCTAACGTGGTCCCGGCAAAGTTATGGCCTCCGAAGCGGATATCACCGACCGCTCCGGCGGCGTTGAAAGCCACGCCGTTGTCGGCCACTTCGAGGAAGTGAATGTCGGTGGCTAATTGCCATGTGTTCAGCGCAGTACGTATCGTGGTACGGGCACTCGCGACACCCCCAACATTTGGGTCAGCGGCAACGTTGGCATCGAAGTCGCTCACAAAGGGCCCGGTGTTGCTCGTATCGG
>CBDUAB010000596.1:0-3861 GCA_965365045.1 uncultured Planctomycetales bacterium | reverse complement strand
CCCCCGCGAATCGCCCAGTATTCTTGCCGCCTCTCAGTTGTATCTGGGCGAAGAAAGGTTGGCCGTCTTTCCGTTTTCGCCACTCGGGTCCGCCGTACCCCATCCGGACGGACAGCAGGTCGTCGTACAGGTCATCCATTTCGAAAATGAAGTTAAAGTCGTTCTTACCTGGGTTGCTAATCACGTAGTAACCGCTATGACGCATCAACTCGTAGACCGTTTTAACGCCTGCGGGCAACGGTATAACTTCCTCGGGAACCCGTCGTCGCGAGCTGCGATGCTGGTGAACACCCATCGACGTTTGCATCGCACCGAGCGCGATCGCCGAACGCGTAGCTGAGCAAACACCAGCCGGCATGTAGGCTCGGTTGAACTTCACGCCGCGTTTCGCCAATGCGTCGATGTTCGGTGTCGGCACGGTTTCGTCACCGTAACAGCCGTACCAACCGTTCATGTCTTCGACAAATATCCACACGATGTTGGGGCGTGCGTTTGTCTCGGCGCTCGGTTCAGCCGCGCGGATTGCCTCGGCTACTGCAAGACCGATCAGTAGAATTGCGGTGGCGACAATTGTTCTTAGCAAAGCTCGGGAACTCGTCATGTTTTTTACGTTGCCCAAATCGATTCACAGTTTAAACGTCGAAACGCCATAGCCACAAGTTATAACAGCACGGGTTCGTGCTTATAATGCCCCAGTCGGTTAATCTATCCAATGCACTTCAACATTACGTGCAACGAGACAAAGACGTTGGATTTTGGCCGCAATGACACTGATGCGAAAGTAATACGAGAAATGATACGTATTCCTATGCGACGTGCTCTCGCGCTGATCTTTGCTCTGACAATAGCGATGGTTTTCGAGCTCTCGCAAGCTGATGGGCAGGCAACGGGCGCGTCTAAAACCAACACGTCTCCTTCACCCGATACGAAGGGATCTGCGGACAAGAACAGCTTCCGAACCTACGAACAATATGCATTGCGACACGCCGGCAATCCCGCCAACGGCCGGAAACTCTTTGACGACAAACGCACTAAATGTGCGGTCTGCCACAAGATCGCAGGCAAAGGGGGCGACGTTGGTGTCGACTTGTCGCAGATCGGTGGCAAGTTCGACCGCCCGCACCTGATCGAATCGTTGCTCGAACCATCGCGTCAGATCGTCGAGGGGTATCGAACGGCCAATTTAATGACGGTCGATGGCGAACTACTCAGCGGAATCATCAAGAAGCAAAGCGACGAACAACTCACGATCGTGGATGCCGACGCCAAGCAGCAGGTGGTGAAGCGTGACGACATCGAAGAACTTACGCACAGTTCTGTTTCGATCATGCCCGCAGGACTGGCGAAGGAACTATCACTGGATGAGTTTACGGACCTCATTGCCTATCTCGAGAGCCTGCGTCCCGGCCACGAGAAACGCGGTGCCGGTATTGTCGGCCCGATCTCGTTGCCGGATGACTTTGAGCTGCGGACGGTAGTCACGGGATTGGACGGAGCGACGGCGCTCGAAGTGTTGCCCGATGGCCGCGTTCTGGTGTGCGAACAGCTTGGCCGCGTTCGCGTCATCGAGAACGGCAAGATGCTGGACGAACCGTTTGTAACCCTGCCGGTCGACGCATATTGGGAACGAGGCGTCATTGGCGTCACCTACGACCCCAGCTTTCCAGCGAAGCCGTACATCTACGTTTGTTGGGTGGCGAAAGAACCGTACCCCCATCATCACATCAGTCGCTTCACAATGAAAGGCAATGTTGCCATCGAGGGCAGCGAAAAACTGCTACTGGTGGGCGACGATCAAACGAAGATGGGCGGCAAGGTACCGGCGGGCCATCAAGGCGGCGCGGTACATTTTGGTAACGACGGCAAACTGTACATCGCGATCGGTGAACAGACAGCGGAGAAACCGTCACAGAGTCTCGATTCGTTTCTCGGCAAGATTCTACGCATCAACGCCGATGGCTCGATTCCCGAAGACAACCCGTTTTGCAAGGAAGCCAAAGGCAAGTACCGGGCAATCTGGGCGCGCGGGTCACGGAACCCGTTCACGTTCGCATTTCGCCAACCGGATGGTTTGATGCTGATCAACGATGTGGGGGGCTCGTACGAGGAAGTCAACGTTGGCCGAAGCGGCGCGAACTTCGGCTGGCCGACGGTCGATCATGGCGACGAGGCGAGATACCAGGTGGCGGAGTTCGACGGTCCGATCCACTCGTACATACACTCCTCCATCAACGGCGCGGCCTTTTGTCCCGTAGAGAGTCCGTGGCCAAAGCATTGGCGCGGCCGCTACTTCTTTGCTGATTATATTCACGGCTGGATTCACACTTTGGATCCGGACAATCCAAGTGACGTCGATACGTTTGTCGAAGGCATGCGCCGCCCGGTCGACCTGCGATTCGCGCCCGACGGAAGCCTGTACGTTTTACTGCGAAACGCATGGGTTATCGATGACAAGTTTCAAAACGAGACCGGTTCTCTGCTTCAAATCCGCACCCGCGGCAAGATCGTGAAACACGTTGCCCCACTTTCTGAAAAGGCGATGAAGGCTGGTCCACGGCCGGGCGACGTCTACCGCGAGTACGCAATTCACAATGGCGGCAACCTCGACTGGCGAGTGACTGACCCGAATGCCAAACACAAAGGCGCTCAGGCGTTCCTGCCGAATCCGATTCTGAATCTGAACATCCGCGACCTGAACGACGCCATACGTGCCGAAGCCGTACTTGACCGCTGGGGCGGACACGCTGGCACAAAGCAGAAACTTATTCGCTTCAACGGTAGTGACTGGATCACTCTGCCGGAGCTCACCACGACCCCCGCGGGACATGACCCGGAGCGATATCATTCGCAGGACAATCCGGTCGTCGCCGTGCCACTGGAGCATCTGCGGAAAGGTGACAACGTTCTGGAAGGCATGATCGGACCGAAAAACGAGTCGAGCTGGGGGCAGTGGGGCTTGTACTCGCTGATTCTGCGAGTCTACTACGATCCCGAAAAGAAACGGCATGCCACCGGGAAGATCGTTTCGCCAGCCGCCGGAGCAACGCTGGGCGAGAATCCGACAATCGAACTGCAGTACGATCAAAACGCCGAGCGCATCGATGTACTCGCCTGGTATGACGGTTACGACGAAGATGGCAATGGCGTGTTCAAGGAATGGCATGGCACACGCTTTCAGCCGTTTCGTGGAAAAGCGGCCGATTTGCAGGACCACGTCGGCACGATTGACCCGTCCTCCGCGGAACGCGAACTGACGTGGAAGACGCGTTGGGTTCCCGATCAACAACCAAAAGCGATCAAACTTATCGCGCGCGTCCAAAGCAATGACGATCTGATTTACGTCACGGACACCGTCGACGGCCTAAGTCTGAAACGCGAAGGCTTTTCAGTGAAACAGTTCCGAGCAACCGACGTTCCTGAAGTTTTCAGCGTTCGCGTCGGCCAAACGAAGTCCTGCAACATTCCCATTGCTGCCACGGATGATCTGGGCGCTGCCACGGAAGCCGTTCTTCATTATCGAACGTGGGAAGCGCACGACGGTCACCACGAGCCATTCGAGCTAAACGGCCATAAGCACCTAAACGAAGGCAAGAACCACCACTACGACTACGACCTGCTTCCCATCCCGATAGCGGAACTGAAATCGGGCGACAACACTTTCACAATCCAGTCAGAGACCGAACACCACATGCTCGAAGTCCTCTGGCCAGGACCGGCAATCACGGTTCGCTTCCGAACCGATTCCGGTTAGGATCACGGCGCCATTGGCTGCAGTCGTATCAGCAACCTTTTTCTTTCAAGGCCAACTCTTGGTGATCTCAAAATCATCGACGACGAGCAAGAATTGCCGTCGCGGCTAGA
>CBDUAB010000595.1:0-3862 GCA_965365045.1 uncultured Planctomycetales bacterium | reverse complement strand
CACAACTGGCGTTGGCCGGAAACCTCCAGCATGGCGATCGCGTAGGTAAAACGTGCATCGTCGAAGGCGAGCTGCTTCGCTCCCGCGGGACCTGCGACAAGAGATGGGTCGACCACGTCAACTTCGATCAACTGCTCCGCTTGCTTGCTCGGAATGCCGTCATCGCGAACCAGGACAGTGAACGTGTATTTTCCGTTTTCCGCGGGCGTCCATTCCAAGCGTCCTCCGTCGGCATCAACACGCGCCGCTTGTGGGGCGTCCGCGCCAAGCGAGAATTTCAGATTGTCCAACTTGTCAGGGTCTTCGGCCCGCAAACTAAGTGATAGAGGTTTGCCCCTTGCGACCCGTTGTGTCGATACCGTGCGAATTGTCGGTGGGTTATTGGCTGGGGAAAACATATTACGTTGGATAATTGGGTCAATCAGCTCTTCGCTCGAAAGCGCTGCTAACGGTGAAGACGGCGCGATATCAAAGTCCTTTTCCTTGTTTGCGGTGGACAAGATCAATGCTTCGACACGCAAGTCGATTTTGATTTGCTTCGAATCAGCCCGGGGGCGCAGCGGAAGCCGACGAATTCGATGAATCGTATTGACGCAATAAAATTCATGCAACAACGTTGTCAGTTGACGCAGATCGCCGAGCCCGTTGACGCTGCAGGTCAGTTGCGTTGCTCCGTTTGCCAATCGGCTCTGAGCAACGACTTTGACTTGCGGCTCGACTAAACCCGCTCGATCCACGATCTCGGACAACCAAGCTTGGTATTGCGAACGAGCCAACTCCGGATCGGATGGCAACGACATGTCTTCATATTCGGCGAGTTTCTTCACTGTCTGGCGGGCTTTGGCGACGAACTGTTGCTTGCCCGCTATTTCATTTTGAACCTGCTCCAATGCGGCGTTACGGACGCGGAATGTGTTACTGACTTTGCCAATGACCCAAATGACACCGATTATCGTCAGAAGCGCGCCGACAACGATCGTTAAGATACGTTCACGTTGATTCATGGTGTCGCTCTCTCCGTCCCGCCAGGCGAAGTTGCAGCTGTTGTTTCGCGCAACTCGGGCGACGTTGTTTCGATTTCGCTGGCAGGGGGCTCGACACGAATACGCTCGCTAAAATGCCAGGGGTAATTTGGGTCGTCTCCCTTTCGTTCGCGATCGAGCCCTTGCACGCCATGGCGAGAGTCACGCAAGCGTGATTCCAAATCGGCGACCGTTGCGGAGTCGTCCACAAAGCCTTTGATCAGCAGCGTACCGCCCCCCTTACTGCCGAGGTCCCCTTGCAGTTGTTCCAACCGCAGCTTGTCCGCGGCTGGCAAATTCTCGGACAGATCGCGCAGTTCGATCAACCAATTCGGGCTGTCGGCATACCAGGCATCGATTTCATCCAGGAGTTGCTGTTCCCGCTGGGCCACTTCGACCAAACCATCTAGCTCTTGCGATTTGCGCCGCAGTTCAGTTATCTCTTTATCCAAAGCGCTCGACCGCCACCAAAACAGACTACCGAACAACAGCACCGAGCAGGCCGCCACCAGCGCGGTCGCGGTCCACATTTTCCGTCGATCCGGCGGTTCAGCGGGTCGGCGTGGGCGCAAGAAATCGATCTCATGCTTGCTTTCGCTCGCTTCATCCAGCAGAATCCCCAACAAAGGTGCGAAATGCTCAAAGTCCGCTGGCATGTCGCGTTGGACCGCGGTGGATACCTGAATATCCGAGAAAGGATTGAACGACTGCACCGGTAGCCCCAATTGCTCCATCGCAGTGAGTTCTGACTGATCCCTTGGCCCGCACAGCACGATGCCGGTGATTTGGCGTCCGCCCAATTGAGTGCGGGCAGCCATTAGGGTCCGGCGAACCTCATTGACCAGCGCCGCGTGCGAAGGACCGTGTTCCGCGGTTTTCGGAAGCCGCACCGTCCGCGCGAGCAATGCGGATTGGTCACTGAACGCGGTCAATTCCGCTTCGTCTCCGTGTGCTTCAACGACTAGTTGAACCTCGTCTGGATCCAATCGCAGGTGCCGCCTGACCAACGAGACGGTGCCACACGGTCTCAAAATCAAGCCACGCAACCCAGTTCCGGCGTGCTCAACGGTTTCTTGAACATGTCGCATCAACTGCGACGGAATCGCCGCCGTCAGAACTTGCTTTGCGCCGCCGGGGGATTCACCGGTCGGCATAAAGTCCAATGGGCAAGCGTCGTCGAGCGACGTGAATTGCTGTAGCGCCTGAAAGCGCACCATGTCGGGTAATTCGTCGTCCGGCGCCGGCGGCACGTTCAGTAAACGCAGTTCTGCCTGGGCACGGCTTACAGCGACCAATGCTTCGACTTTACCCGCCTTCCATTCACGGAGCACTTCGCCAATCCGTGCGCCCACCATCGCCGGGTCCGGTAGCCCATCTCCCTCATCCTTTTCCAAGATGATCGTCTGGAGATGATCTATACGACAATTGTGGCCACGTACGGTGCCCGCCACGACGCGTATACGTTGGCGGTTCCATTCCAGGGCGATGAGGTCAGGCATTGGTTTGTCGATGCAGAAGGATTGTGTTGGATGTGAATATCACGTTAAGCCATTTGAAATTGGAGGATTGTAGGACAGGTTTTTAACCTGTCTGACAGGATGCAATCCTGTCCTACTGACAAAATCGAACAATTCGAGTTGTTATTGCCCGTCGCCAACCAGCGACGACGGATCAAATCCGCGACCTAAGTACGTCCTATCATTCCATAGTAATACGGGGATGTCCGGGCGGGTACTGTCAAGAATGACTTCGACCCGCGATACCGCACGTCCCGTTCCAAAATAACCGACCACCTGGGCACGATATACGTCGCCTCCGGTTGTCATATAAGGCTCCATGTCTTTCATTGTCTCCAAGTCAACGAACCCTTGGGTTAATAGCCAGGTCGGATGGCGACGAACGGAATTCTCGTCTTCGGTTCCCGGGACACGTTGGCTAACGATCGTCCCCACAACGTCGTCCGTCATGCCCGGGATCGCCAACAACACAGGTCGGGGGGCGGCGTTGATATTGATTCGCCCCGCGATGATTTCATCGGAATCGGTCGTCGCATAATCCAATAGCGTATCAAGTGTACTTGCGAGCGCCCCCGGATCGTCGGGAAAAGGCGAAGCGAACAATACCGGGTCGTCTTCGCCTTCGATCTGTACCTGAACCTTCGCACCGACCAGGTCCAATACGCTCTTGATCTTGCTTTTACTCTCTTGTGAAAGGTCAACGGTCCGACCACCCACCTCTTCACCATCTTCTTCGCTATCCGAGGGACCGTTTTGACGAAAGGCGACTATAAACGTCGCCCAATCGGCGTCGACCACGGCCGACAATTCATCGTACAACGCTTCGAGATCATCACCATTCAGGTCAATGCGTTCTTCGCCCAACGGGCTGAGATTTAATTCGCGGCTATGCACCGTCAAGTATGCCGACCAGCCCAGATCAATTGAGCCAAGCGATTCATCAACTTCGGCAATGATTGGAATGTCGACTTCGTTGGCGTCGATCATGCCGTTGCGATTCCGGTCGCGACCGAACAACAAATCGGGAGTGACGTCTCGTACCATTAGCAACTCGTCAACCGTCGCTGGCGGGCCGTTTCTGGGTTTGTAGGCTGGATCAAGTGACGAGTAGTAATCGATCTCGGCGCCGAATTCACGTGGCTCGTCATCCTCGTCAATCCAATCCAAGATCGCATCGGCGAGCTGGAGCGTCATACCGGGTATCGCCATTAGCGCATCCCGCGCTGGATCACCGCTGGAATCAACATCCGTCTCGTCCGTGTCGGTTTCATCATCGCCGCCCTTGTCACCACCGCCAGAATCCCCATCGGTTGAATCCCCACC
>CBDUAB010000594.1:0-3864 GCA_965365045.1 uncultured Planctomycetales bacterium | reverse complement strand
ATTCCGCCATTTCGCTCAATGTAGATGGCATTGGCCGGGCGCCGTTACATGAGTGTTTACCTTCAAACGCTTTTCAACACATCCGCGACTCTTTCCGCGAAGGCTGCAATTCTCTCTTCCGTCGTGTCGCCGGGGATGAATTCGCAATGACTGGTCCTCTCCGGGACGAATAATTCGACGACTTGTGTTGCGGTCGACTCACGACGAACCGTTTCTTCGTCAAGGCCTACCTCCTGCAAAGACCAAGTCGTTAGCTCTTTACGGTGCGCCATCATGATGTCGCGAGTCTTGGGGATGCGGGGTACATTGGCATCATTGTTTGTGATCGATATAACCAACGGCACGTGCGCTGACAGTTCTTCTCTTCCAAAGTCTGTCTGACGCCACAGGCGGGTGACCATACCGTCGCATTGGATTTGGTCGACAAAGGAAACCAGCGGCAAGTCGAGATGCTCAGCAAGCAATCCGGCCGTCCGGCCTTCACCCCAATCACCCGCCTCGCGCCCGAGCATGATCAGATCGAATTTACCCAACTTGCGGACAGCCGCGGCAAGCACCAGCGCCGTACTATCCGATCCGGATCGGCCGATTCCCGGGTCGTCCACTCGACATGCATGATCAGCCTTCAAAGCCAGGGCCTTTCGCAAAGTCTCCTCGGCTTGTTCGCCGCCAAAAGTCAAAACTGCAATCTCACCGCCGTTTTGTTCCCTGAGCTGTAATGCCGTTTCCAGGGCGTTCTCACAAAAGATGTTGGTAACCAGATTCGCTGAACCCACTACCGCTTCAAGCCGCTCGGAATCAACTTGGAAATCCCGCGGTGAAATCTCAGGGTCAAGGATCTGTTTCAGGCAGACGAGTGTTTTCATGGTGGGGCTAGTTATCGGTCGTTTCGGTGTGTTCAACTGCTACGAGTTTACCGACGTTACCGAAGCACGCCTACGGGCGGAGTTAGCGGTTATCAGTAAATCGGTTGCAAGTCTCAGAGTTTTATGTGGAGATCGCCAAGGTTGAGCATTTGAGTGTTTCCACCCTTTGCGCCTACCGGCTTGGATACTCATTTCCGCCGCGCCGACCAAGGAGTGAAACGCCCACGGTCACGACCGTTGCCACGATTATTCCCGGTACCAAGTTGTACAAGTTGGACTGAAGGCTGGGGAATTGCCTCCAGACAACGATGGTTACCACACCGGCGAACATCCCAGAAAGGATGCCAGCGCCGCGCACGCCTGGCCACCAAAGCGTCAAGACAAGTGCCGGACCGAATCCGGCACCGAGTCCGGCCCAGCCATAGTCGAGCACAAAGTCGAAGACTTGGCGAACTTCTCTTGCTGCAATCATCGTTGCCACCAGTGCGACCAAAACGACAGCGGCGCGGTCCAACCACCGCCGCGTGCGTATAGAAGGTTCGCAACCCATCAATCCGACCAATATATCGTGGCTAACCGCGGAGGCGCTTACCAAGAGTTGCGAATCGGCCGTTGAACAGATGGCGGCCATGATCGCCGCGATCATCATGCCGCCCACGACGCCTGGCAGGATTTCAGCGTCCGCCGCCGCAATTGGCAAAGCTTGCTCAGGATCGGCGAGTGTTCCATACCAGGCGCGGGCGCAGACTCCCAGACTGATCGCGCCGGTGAACAGGATGATGACCCAAATGGTTGATATTATCGCACTGCGGCGAATCTCGGCAGCATCTCGAATGGCCATGAGTCGCACCAATACATGCGGCTGCCCCGGATATCCTAGCGAAATACCAATACAGAGCGCCAAAAAGCTGACGACGGCCCAGCCGGACTTGTCACCCCACACGTGAGTCAATGTTGGTTCGGAAGCCCGAAGCCGATCAGCGACCTCATTTATTCCGCCGATCTTGATGACGATTATGGCGGGCAAAATGACGACTGCCGCGATCATGAAAACCGATTGGATGACGTCTGTCCAAGCGACAGCTCGAAATCCGCCCAGTACGGTGTACACCAACACGATTCCCGTGCCCACGAGCACGCCGGTCATGTAGTTCCAGCCAAACGTAGCTTGAAACGTCTTGCCGGCTGCGTTCAACTGCGCCGCCACATACGCCGTCAACATCGTCAGAATGATGACGACGCTGAGGATTCGAATCAACAGCGCCGTCAAGGCTGTGTGCGAAGTGGCGAGTACATCGGTCACGGTCAGACTGCCGTCTTTTGCGGCCCGCGCGCGCAATCTGGGAGCCACAATCAACCAGTTGAACACGAAGGCGCCCGCGGTGAACGGAACGAACCAGTAGACGCAGACGCCGAGCTTGAAGGCCGTGCCGACCAGGCCAAGTGTGACCCAGCCGCTTTCCGCGGACGCCGAAGACGATAGGGCGGCGACCCACGGGCCCAATCCGCGGCCGGCTAGAAAGAAGTCATCGGCTGTTTTGCTGGCAAAACGCGTGCTGTAGATACCGACGGCTGCGATGCCGAGTGTGTACACCACGAAGCTGATCGCGACCATGTTCATCGGCAGGCTTATCACCAATACAAAATGGTTCCCAAGCTGCCGCTTGGGAACCAAAAGTCATGTCGGTCATGAAGTACGAACTTTCGTCGTTCTCAATTTGCGACACACTCGGCATGTGGAGCCATGCGGCTTTCGGCAAGTTGTGTATCCAATGCCAGTTGCATCTTGACGCTCCAGCGGCCCTCGGCGTTTGCCACGACATTCCAGTGTGGGTGGACGACTAGTGATTGGTGAACCAGTTCGAAACCGCCTTCGGATTGGCTCACGGTGGCGATTGGAAACGTCCACAAGTCCGTCGGCCGGTCTGACGACCAGCGGACATCGATGCCCAGCCAATCGTCGGACATGCCAAGAAACTCCGCATCTGACAGATCCAGTTGTTGGCCAAGATCGCCCAAGCGTTTTCCACCTTCGCCGTAGAAAAAGCGGTCCTCGGCACCAGCGGGCAGGCCAGCAAAGTTAAACTCGACGCCAAAATGCAACGGCTGTTGGGGTGAGAGGCCTTCGAGCATGTAGGCGATTTCGAGCGTGTTGCTACCGGCTTTGAGCGTTACGCCTTTGACAATTCGCACCGGCGTGCCGTCGACTTGCCCGTCGGCGGACATCATGACCTGAATTCGGTCCGGATTGCGGCGAATACGCGCTGTGAACGGCAGATCGACAAAATTGCCCAGCTCATCGGCTTCGCCACGTGCAATGGCGTCGAGCGAAACGTCGGCCGGGTAGAAATGGTCAAGCAGGCTCTTGCGGGCATGATTGTCATACTGAAGTCGTTGGTCCAAACCTTCTTGCTTGAAAACAACGCGATCGTGGATGCTTTCGACATCGCCGTTGGACTGCGTTTCGCCGCCAAGAATTTTGTGATGGTACGCTTCAGGGCGACGCGTTAGTGTTGCCAGCAAGTTGAGGCAGATTGGCCGCACGTCAAGTTCGTAAAGTTGGCCGCCGGCGTGTGGTGCAAACAGGCAACCCACACGGTCGTTGACGAGCTGCACTTCCTGCCGCGTGTCCAAGTTAAAGTCGGCAGCCGCCGCTTCGACCCGAATTGCTGGCTTGCCAAGTGCTTCGTCCAACAGGTTGTCGGCCGCGATCAGATGGTTGTAGACAGCGTTCCGCAAATGGGGCAGGTAAATGCCGCCAAAGGCACCGTGCCAAAAACTGCAGTTGCATTGGCCTCGATAAAGTTCGCGGCGGGCTGAATCGAGCAACTCGAGATTGGCGCCGACGCGCTCGGTCTCGGCAAGACGCCTGCTGACCATCATCATTCGCGCGTACATTTCGTCGGTTTCCGGGTACTTTACCTTAAAGTTCCGCCAAAATCCGCCACGAACGTACTCTCTGATTTGCGGCCATCGTTCGTCGTGTTCCAGATCGTGT
>CBDUAB010000593.1:0-3865 GCA_965365045.1 uncultured Planctomycetales bacterium | reverse complement strand
AAACAACGACCCAGTTTCGCGCACCTGGCCGAGTGAACTATTCGTCTGGCGCGGCGAGCGCGGTGAAATCCAGCACGCACTGACGCAGCAGGTTACCGCCTTACGTGATGGCGCGCGACCCAAGCTGGCCGATTACGCCGCGTCGCTGTGGAGGATTGCGGCAAAGAAATCGGGCCCTGCGACATTAGCGATGATTGCCGCCGATCACGACGACTTGGTCGAGCAGATGGCGCAGGCGCTCGAACACATTGGAACTGAAGAAGCGGCTTTCACCAGTCCACGCGGTATTTACTTCGCGGCCAAATCCGAACAGCTTGGCAAAGTCGCATTTCTCTTTCCCGGCCAAGGCGCGCAGTATCCAAACATGATTTCCGATTTGGCAATGAGCTTTGCCGACGTCCGCGCGGCAATTGATCTGGCCACCACGCAAATCGGAGACGAGATTGACGTGCCGCTGGGTAGACAAATTTACCCACCGTCGACTTTTGACGATGAGCAACTTGCAGACAAGGCGCGTAACTTGGCACGCACCCAGGTTGCCCAACCGGCGATCGGCGCCGTCAGTATCGGTTTGCTACGGTTGCTACGGCGCATGGGCATCGAAGCTGACGCGGTTGCCGGACATAGCTACGGAGAATTCGTTGCTTTGCATGCGGCCGGAATATACGACGAATCCGATCTGATTCGGTTGTCGTTGGTTCGAGGACAACTCATGCATGCGGCGGCCAAAAACGCCCCAGGTGCGATGGCGGCCGTTTCCGCGGATCACGTGACCGTAGCGGGTTTGGTTGCCGATGTTGACGGCATAACGCTGGCCAACCTCAACGCGCCACGGCAGACTGTGATTTCCGCCGTGGAAACGGCGTTGGATGAAGCTATAGAAAAACTGACCGCGGCGGGCGTCGCTGCCAAACGGCTCGATGTTTCCTGCGCATTCCATTCGCCAGCGGTGTCCGCGGCCTGTAAACCGTTGGCGCGGGAAATGGCCGAGATCAGTTTCAACCCTCCTCAGCGGACCGTCTACTCCAATACAACGGGACGAGCTCACAACGAAAGCCCGGCTGAATTACAACGGGTCATGGCGGAGCATATCGGGTCACCCGTTCGTTTCATGGATGAAATCAAAACCATGTACGCGGACGGCGTACGTGTATTCATCGAAGTCGGACCACAGAGCCAATTGTGTGGACTAGTGCGTCGTATCTTGGCCGACCAGCCGCACTTGGCCGTCGCTACCGACGTAAAAGGTCGCAATGGACTGACACAACTGCAGCACTGCTTGGCGCAACTTTTGTGTGCGGGAATTCCGCTTGATATCAGACCGCTGTTCGAACACCGCGCCGAACGCACATTCGACCCGCGCCGGCTGTCTCCAGACACAGGGCGAGTCGAGTATTCCCAGAGTACATGGATGGTCAATGGAGTTCGCAGCCGGCTTTGCAATGCTCCAGAACCAAAACTATTAGGCCAACGCTGGGAAGAAACAGAGGACACATCCCCAGCGGCAACCAGTTCCCCCAACACGAAGAGCAAATCGACCCACGCCCCGATGCCGACTAAATCCGCAACCATCGATCGCGATGCCGATCGGACAACACGGGGTTCATTCACCACAATGGAGTCAAATCAGCAAATGTCGCAGCCTACTGAGCGGTTGGAAACCACAAACGGCCAGCCTACGCAGTCTTATCCGCAGCCGGATTCCTATGACGAGTTGCCGGTCGATGTCGAAGCGGTCATGTTGGGCTTTCAAGATGTCATGGCCAAGTTTCTCGATACGCAGCGCGCCGTCATGCAGCAATACTTGGCAGGTGGCGAAATATCCAACGGACAATCGGCGCCGATGCCAGCAGCCGATATACAAGCCGCGCCGATCGTTTCGCAGCTTTCCACGGAACCGGCTCCCACCGCGGCACCGTTTGTTGTTGAGGCGGCCATTGACAACCTCGGCGTCAGCGAGCGTCCATCAACCGAAGAAGAAGGTTCGCAGGTTGGCGACCCGACCGCAACAAACGGCAACGGAGAAAACAACGGTTCGAAAGCCGCGGCGGATGGCACGGACATGTCCATGTTTGACGTAACGGCCAAGCTAATCGAACTGGTCAGCGAACGCACGGGCTATCCTGAGGATATGCTTGATCCGAACCTGGATCTCGAAGCCGACCTGGGCATCGATTCGATCAAGCGCGTGGAGATCCTCGGTGATTTGAGTGAATCGCTGGGGATCATGGACGACGAGGATAATGACCAGTCGGCTGTCGAATTGGAAAAACTGACGACGATTCGGACCCTGCAGGGGATTCTCGATTATCTCGAGGAAGCCCTGTTCTCTGACGTGACCAACGGCGATGTAAGGCCTACCAATGTCCAAACAGAATCCAAGTCTCCAGCGAATACTCGACAGGCGTCGTCAAACGGCGACGCTGTCCCGTCAACGAACGGTGATGACGGTCCTACCGCGATACAACGTGGCTTGGTGCGGCTGACCGCGGCGCCGCTCGCGTCGAGTGGCGGCATGCCAATTCCCAGTGGCGCGGTTGTGATTACGGACGATGGGCGTGGAATCGCGGCGGAATTGGCGGAACGCTTTGGCGACTTTGGCCAGAACATTGCCCTGCTGCGAATGAGCAATAGTCCGCCGAC
The DNA here is from genome assembly GCA_965365045.1 of uncultured Planctomycetales bacterium. Taxonomy (GTDB): domain Bacteria; phylum Planctomycetota; class Planctomycetia; order Pirellulales; family Pirellulaceae; genus CBDUAB01. Next base: position 1,222 of record CBDUAB010000593.1, on the reverse strand, counting down.
GTCCAGCGAAGGACTCTACGAAGGCGATCTTACTTGCGAAAGAGCCGTGCAGAAACTCGTCGCTCAACTTCGCTCCGATGTCGGCCGTATTGCGGGATTCGTGCATCTCTTGCCGCTGGCAATGGCGGACGGAGAATCGTGGGCCAGTCGTGCTGAGCGGGATGTCAAGTCGTTCTATCTGTTGGCTCGTGCGCTACAGTCAGACCTGCAATCGGCCGCGCAACTGGGAATGTCATTTGCATTAGCGCCAACGATGCTCGGTGGCGGCCTCGGTTTTGGCGAGCTGCCAACTGCCGAACAGTTTTTGCCGGGGCATGGCGGACTGTTGGGATTTGCCAAGTGTCTGGCACAGGAGTCGCCGGACGTTCTCGTCCGTGCTGTCGACTTCGCGCCGACAGAGAACGCCAATGACATCTGCGCAGCGCTGTTAGCCGAATTGACCACGGACGATGGCCCGCTTGAAGTTGGCTATCAAGAAGGAAAGCGGGTAACCTGGGAGCCCGTATCCGCGCCGTTTTCAGAAACCAATGCCCCGTCCCGCGAAGCTCCGAATACACTGTCCAGCGAAACTCTACTGGATAGCAGTTCGGTCGTCTTGCTGACTGGCGGTGCCCGAGGTATCACTGCTGCGATCGCGGCGGACATCGCGCGCCGCTACCAGTCGCAATTGATCTTGGTTGGACGTTCACCATCGCCACCGAATGAAGAGCCGGCGGATGTCGCGTCGCTGGAGACGGCGGCTGAAATCAAGAGCGCATTGATCGCGCGACGAAAAGAGCACGGCGAAACGGCCGCGCCGGCAGAAATCGAATCCGAGTACCAACTGCTAATGCGTGATCGCGAGATGCGCCGCAATATTCAGGCCATTCGCGCTGCCGGATCACCGGTTGAGTACCATTCGCTTGACGTACGCGACGAAGCAGCCTTCGCCGGATTCATCGCGCAAATCCGCCAACAGTTCAAACGCCTCGATGGTATCATCCACGGTGCGGGTGTTATCGAAGATAAATTGATTCGTGACAAGACGCCCGACTCGTTCGATCGGGTGTTTGGCACAAAAGTGCGCAGCGCGTGGAATATTAGTCAAATTTCGCCAGACGGCCTCAAATTCTGCGTCTTCTTTGCTTCGGTCGCCAGCCGGTATGGCAATAAGGGCCAGGCGGACTATGCCGCCGCGAACGAAGTGCTGTGCAAACTTGCGGCCGACTTGGACCGCCGCTGG
>CBDUAB010000592.1:0-3866 GCA_965365045.1 uncultured Planctomycetales bacterium | reverse complement strand
AGGATCCCAAGCCGGTAAAGGAGCAAGTCCTGAATGGTCTAAGCGACGCTTGGGAAAAGAACCACATCCTTGTAAACCAATATGCCCATCTCGATCGGCCATCACAAAACACAGCGTCGGCTGCGTGCAGCTGGCGACCGTTTCTTTGCCAGCCGTGACATCCGGGGCTTTGGTGAGTTCGAGCCAAGTCGAAATGGCCTTGGCGGCACTCACTTGCCGGCCCACCCAGGCGATTGACAAGAAAAACCCCGTCTCGGCGCCCTTCAGATCGACGCTGTTCAGGTCGAAATCAAGCGTGCCGACATCGTTTTCGTAAATATCCATTACGATCGGATCATCACTTTTGCGCTCGATCGTTTCGCGCCGCAATTCAAAATCGTGCCATTGGTCCTCGCGGCGATATTGCCAGCCACTCTGGCCTCCCGGCCGGCACTCTTCGATGAAAAAGTCAATCGTGTCACCCTTCATGTAGGTGACACCCCAGGCCAATCGGGGCGTTCGCGCGACCGAGAACAACGGACATCCGGGCAATGTGGCGCCGATGAGATAGTTCCGCGGCCAGCGCATGTTGACTTCGTACCAAATTGCCGGCAATCGATTTATTTCCAGATGTGGATCCGCGGCGAGCAAGGCGTGGCCGGTCGCGCTGCGTTCCGGTCGCACGGCCCAAGCATTGCTTCCCGCCAGTCGCGGTAGGTCCACAAGAAGTTCCAGCGCATCGTCCGACATCTGGTTCGACATCGTCACTTGGCGCACCAGATCAAAGTCGACTTCGTCCAGCCGCGGCTCAAACATTTCGGTCAGCGCCGCCGGATCGGCGCCCGCATGAATCAACTCGATCAAGAGACGTTCGTTTTGAAGCTGACTGATAGCCAAACCGCCAAAACTGAGCAGCCGGCCAACTAGCACGACCGACGCGGGCGTCCAGGGCTCGGCCCGAAATCCCGTGGCGCGCATCGGCAAGGATCGCCCTTTGGCTTTTAATCCGTCATTGACGCCGTCGCAATAGACGGTGATTTCGTTCAGCGTTTCCTCGTCAAATTCAGCCACGGCGTCGGCCAAATCCAGATGTAGTCCCGTACGGCGAAAGAAGAAGTCGGTCTCGAGCAACTCGTCCTTATCACGTATTTGTTCGGCAGCGCGCCCGCTGGCCACGGCGCGGGCGAACAGTACCTGCGTCTTGCGATCCACGGCATGCATGTAACCCAGGCCGTAAAGCGCATCGAGCCAACTCGGCGCAGCAATCGTCGGGATGCCGTTATCGTCTCGTGCGATGTCGAATTTTCGTTGGGCGTGTTTGGTACTTACGCGAGACATGGATCATGGATGTGTGGATTCGAAGTCGCAGCCCTAACGCCCGACCGATGAGCAAAGTCCGAGCTATCGTCTACTTCGGCGGCTCGTTGAATCCGGATTCAGCACCTCGCGAAACGCAACGAACAGATCGCTTGGTTGGAATTTGCATGCGCTCGGACTTTAATTCAACGCTTGCCGCAAATAGCTTACGGCCGCGCCGATTTCCGCAACCGGATCGCCGGCATTTCCCCGCTCGATCGTGAAGTATCCCTGATAACCGTGCTGTTCCAACACCGCTAGAATGGAGGGAAAGTCGACCGACCCCCGTCCCAAAGGAACTTCGAGCCCGCGCCCTTGAGCGAGATCACGCACGCCATCTTTGGCGTGCACGTGTTGGATATGTCGTGCCAAAGCATGCAGCGCCTCATCAACGGAATAATCGTTCACGACTAGATTTCCGGGATCAAAGCTCACGAACAGTGAGCCTTCCGGTAACGCGTCGATCAAACTTGCCAACGTCGGGCCACTTTCGCTGCCGGTCTCGGCAGCCAGCACCGCCCCGCAGTGCTGTCCATGTCGCCCAATGTCAGACAACGATTGTAGCAACATGTCCCAGTCCGGCCCGGTTGCTTCTTCCGGGACCCGGCCAACTTGGTTTACCACCACGTTGGCGCCGAGGGAATAAGCAAAGTCCAGCGCGGCTTTCGTTGCTTCGATGCGACGATCAAGATCTTCGCTTACGTTATAGCCCCGGCGCGTGCGGAACGTCACCGCGCAGACCGAAAGTCGCAAGTCGTCGAGCGTTTTGCGCAATTGACGTAGCGCCGTCCTTGTCAAAGTCGCTGGCCGCAACTCACCACGCGCATCGATTTCGACAGCATCGGCGCCCAACCGCGCGGCGGTTTGCAGTGCTTTTCGTAACGGCTGCTTGAGGCTGGCCAGTTGTACGCCAACTTTCAGCGGTGGCAAGATATGCTCTCCGAATTATTCAGGAGTATCGCCCGCTTCGACAGCGCGCGTCAGGTTTTTGGTAAGCGCCTTTTTGATTTTTTCCTTAAACATTATGGCCGCGAAAGGCAAATCCACGTCGATTGTGATTTTTTCGTCGTCCACCGCAACCTTTCCGTTAATTTTGAATGCCAGACTCGTAAAGGAAAAATCCGCGTTGTGACCATTCCACTCCATCTCAAGGTCGCGACCTTCAAAGTCGTCCACCAGCTTTTGGATGTGCGGTTGGGCATTCTTGATGACGACTTCGGGATCGCGGTTATGCGGCACGCTGACGCTGACAATTGGCATCGGTAATCTCCGTTGTGAGCAATCGCTTGATGTTCGTTCTTGGCTCTGTTTCAAAAACAACATATCCACGAATCAAGGCGGCATTGCAGTTTAACACGCTACAGATAAGTTGCGATCCGCACATACCGCACAACCACCCCCCTCGGAGGCGGTATAACCTGCAGCCAGCATAGCTGAGCTTCAGACACTTGTCATCCCATCCGATCTGTCTTCTTGAGTACCTACGTACTGAGACGACGGATGGTTGTTGGGACCCACCGATCCATCGCAAAAAGGACGGCCGGGATCGGCATAGCGAAAAGACGAGGCCCTTTGTGTCAAGCGATTCACTTTCACTTGTCTTGGTTGCTCACAATGCCGAGGCGAACCTGTCGGCCGACGTAACTCGATTGCTTGAAATCGCGGGTGACCTCAGTTCCCACCTTGATCTGCTGATTATCGATGACGGCTCGATCGACGAGACGTTAACCGTCGCGAGAGAACTGGCACGTCGGTACCCGCAGGTCAATGTTCACCACAACGCATTGCGTTATGGGCAAACGGCGGCGCTGCAGACTGCCATCCGAGAAACGGTTGGTGAGTTTGTGTTCTTTTGCTCGCAGCGCCCCAGTGCATCACAAATGCGACGGCTTTGGCACATTCGCACAAGCCCGCATTTCGTCATGGCTCAACCATCCTCGTCGGACAAGCAACCCGTGGCGGATTCGAAGGATCTGAGGCTCATACAACGTGAGGCCTTGCTTGCCCAACGGCATCTTCGGCACGACGTTGGCAAGCGTATATTTCGAACAATAACGACACGTGACACCGAGTCCCTCGGCGCTCCGCGGTACATCGACCGTACGGTGTCAGAACCTATCTAATCAGATTGCAGGTAGCTGAAGACAGCAAAATCTGGTTTAGGACTGTTCGATCAATAACTGTCATATTATCAGCCGGCACTCGCCGAGCGCTTAGTCGTGAATCACAGGTCGCGGCCGAGCTGCGGGAACACCGTGCATTGGGTTGACAACTTGGCGGGATTCATGGGCTACCTCTTTTCGGGTTGCGAGACCAAATTCGTTGTACCGTCAACTATTCGCAGATTACTTGCTGCGGTTGTAACAGAGACTTAGAATTGAAACCTATGCTAGTTCGACTGTTTGACTTAGACCCCCGCAGCCTTGTGCCGCGGGTGAATCAGGTGGATAGCTACCATGATTGTTACCGCAGTCACCCCTTTCCCCTGTCTCGCCGCCTCCGGCGGCGAGACAGGGGAAAGGGCGTGGAGT
>CBDUAB010000591.1:0-3868 GCA_965365045.1 uncultured Planctomycetales bacterium | reverse complement strand
TCAACCTGATTCACCCATGAGGCAAGCTCACGGGGGTCTTAGTGACGAACTCAAAAAGTCGAACTAATGCCTAATGACTAAGGAATGACGAATCTCAAAGTGTGGGTAAAAAAACGGAAACGGCGAAGACTTCGGTCTACATTCTTGGAATCCTCGCGCTCTCGTTAGGAAAACACCAATGTTTGTTCGTCATTGGGAATTCGGATTTCATTAGTCATTAGGCCTTAGACAATTAGTCATTCTCCTCAGGCTATCGTACGGTCTGTCAGCCGACAAGTCGGTCCACCTGTGGTACCATATAGACTCTACTCGAAGGGCACATGTTCACAATGGTCTGGGGCGACCATTGGCTGGGCGGGGAACTCGGAATGGTGCGCGTATTTCGGCGCTTTTGCAATCGTCTCAAAGCGCAACGGTTCTCCCGATTAAGACCACGGCGGCTCAGCGGGGAACTTCTCGAACGCCGTGAAGTCTTGTCGGTCACAATCAGCGAATTCATGGCGTCGAACCAGTCGGTGTTGGCGGACGATGACGGCGATTTCGAGGACTGGATCGAAGTTCACAACAACGCACTTGAGCCGATCGACCTCAAAGATTGGCATTTGACCGACACATCCAGCAATCTCACCAAGTGGCAGTTTCCCGATGTGACGCTCGCGGCTCGGGAACATCTGGTCGTATTTGCTTCGGGCAAGAACCGCTCTGACGCAGTGGCCACATTGCATACAAATTTCAAACTCCAAGCCGATGGCGAGTACTTGGCACTCGTGCAACCGGCGGGAATCATCGAATTCGAATACGCCCCTGAGTATCCCGAGCAACACGCGGACATCTCCTATGGATTGGCGGCGGATGGTCAGAGCTTTGGCTACTTTTCCGAGCCGACACCCGGGCAACCCAACGCTGGTGATCCGATAACTGATCCCGCGGCAGCCATCGTGATCAGCGAGATCATGTATCACTTACCAACGTCTGACATTTTGGATGCCGAGAATATCGAAGAAGAATTCATTGAGCTATTCAATCGCGGCTTGGAGCCCGTGAACTTAAACAGTTGGCGAATCTCGGCCGGCGTCGATTTCACGTTTCCGGACGTCACCATTCAACCCAACGAATACCTAACAGTGGCTGCCAATGTGGCCGCGTTCTCGATGAAATATCCCGACGTCACAAAAGTCGTTGGTGACTGGCAAGGCCGCCTCAGCAATTCATCCGAGTCGATCGAATTGGTAAACGATCGCGGCGCGCGAATTGATCGCGTGCACTACGCGGACCAGGGTGATTGGGCACGGCGGACGCGCGGGCCTGACGATCAGGGGCACCAAGGGTGGGTCTGGTGGTCGGGTCACGACGGTGAAGGAATGTCGCTGGAACTCATCAACTTGGCCATGACGAACGAGCACGGCCAAAACTGGTCGTCAAGCCTTGTCGTCGGGGGTACGCCGGGTGCCGCCAACTCGGTTGCCATCGACAACGTGGCACCGTTTGTTTTGGATGTCATCCACGCGCCGGCAATTCCCAATTCGAGCGATGTGGTCACGGTGACGGCGACACTTGTGGACGACATCGCATCTAGTTGGGCGGCCACGCTATTTTGGCGCATCGACGGACAAGCGGTCTTTAACCAAACTATGATGGACGACGACGGCTTGAATGGTGATGTTGCCGCGCTCGATGGTCGCTTTGCTGCCACAATTCCGACGCATCCAGATGGCACGATCATCGAATTCTACATCACGGCGCAGGATGGTTTCGGCAACAGACGCAGTTGGCCCGCACCGGTCGTGTCATCCGACGGGAATATCGATTCATCGGACGCGCAGAAAGCGAATCTGTTGTACCAGGTTCTTGATGCCCATGTACCGACGAACCAATCGGAACCTGGCGCGGCACCGATTTACTACGAAATCATGACCGCTGCCGAGCGCGCGGAATTCGAGGGCATCGTTCGAGCGAGCGACGCCCAAATGAATGCCACGTTTATCAGCGTGACGGGAACCGGTGTCGAAGTGCGTTACAACGCGGGTGTCCGCATTCGGGGCAGCGGTAGCCGAGATGCCAACCCGCCCAACAATCGCATCAACATCCCGTCCGACAAACCATGGAACGGCGTGACCGCATTGAACATCAACGTTGCCAGCGTGCATTCGCAGATCGCGGGCAGCGCACTGTTCCAGTTGGCCGGACTTCCAACGGCCACCGCCAAAGCGGTTCGGCTAATCAGCAACGGAGTGGACTTGCGCAACGGTTTCTATGCACATGTGGAGCCGCTCAATAGTGAATTCACGGCAAACCATTTTCCAGAGGACGACAGCGGCAATCTTTACAAGGGCCGTCGTCCCAACGAATCGCCACCTGGAGGGAAAGGTGCCGGTTTGGCATATTTCGGCCCGGATCCGGCGCCATACGTCAGCTACACCAAGCTTACCAATTCCGCGGCGGCCGACTGGTCGGATGTGATCGACCTGACATTCGCACTCAACGAAACAAGTAACGATTCGTACATGAACGAGGTTGAGTCTGTTGCCAACGTCGATCAGTGGCTGCGATTCCTTGCGTTAAATGCGTTGATCGAGAATCGTGAAGGAGGCCTTGTCAACGGCGATCGCCGTGGCGACGACTATGCGGCCTATCGCGGGATCGAAGACACTCGCTTTGTGCTGATTCCGCACGATTTGGATTCGCTGTTCAGCCGCGTGAATCGCAGCATCTTTCGCTCGCGCGGCGTGCCGGCACTCAATCGGCTGTTAAACGAGCCGGCCTACCTGCGGCGTTACTTCTTTCACCTCGATGATCTGATCGACAATGTTCTCCTCACTGACGAGACAAAGGCGACGCTCGGCGAAGGGCTTCGGCACGTGCGCACGCCGGAACAGATTGACGGCATATTCGACTTCCTGGAGCAACGAGCCGAGTTTGTCAAAAACCAGATCCATGATGGTTTCGAAATTGACGCTCACTTGCCAGTTGTCGGCGGATTCACACAGGCAACAAAGCCAAGACTAACGCTGTTCGGAAACGCCGATCCGACACAAGCGGGCTCCGTTCGCGTAAATGGGCAACTTGTGTCATTGGACGGACGAGGAGCCTGGTCTTTGCCGGAGGTTGGCGAGCAGGTCACACCGATTGCAGCAAATGATGTGTGGAGCTATCTGGACGATGGGTCCGATCAGGGCACCGCTTGGCGTGAACCAGGTTTTGACGACAAAATGTGGGTGCAAGGTCCCGGCCCGTTTGGCTACGGGGACATCGACGAACAGACGGAGGTCAACTTTGGCGACGATAGCCAAGCTAAGTTTGCCACGACTTATTTTCGCCGATCATTCAATCTTCCGGCGCCAGATGATGTTGTACGACTGATTGTGCGGATCCGCTACGATGATGGCGCCGCCGTGTACATCAACGGAGTCGAGGCGGTGCGTACTGATAACCTTCCAGCCGACGCCAACTATGCAACCTATGCGAATGGGCCAACACCGAATGAGAGAGCGTTCTTTGACTTCGTGGCCCCGGCCGAAGTCATTGATGGTCTCGTAGCTGGCGAGAACAACATTGCGGTCGAAGTCCATGTAAGTACTCCGGTCAGTGATGACATGAAGTTCGACATGGCATTGATACTCGAAGTTCGTGACCTGGCTAGTGACTTCGTCGAATTGAACCCGGGCATTAATCGCTTGTTCGTCGACACATTCGCGGCCACCGATGGTACTGGCGAGATTGTCGATTGAAGGCGACTTGTGGGGAAAGGGGCGCTAGCGTGAGCGTTCGGCACATGCTCATCTCCGACCCGCCGCACCGCGACGTAGACGCGGTCGCGGCGGCGTCCCAGTTCGGCCTACCACTCCTGCAGCTCGACACGGAAGTTCTT
>CBDUAB010000590.1:0-3876 GCA_965365045.1 uncultured Planctomycetales bacterium | reverse complement strand
CTAGTGCAGAATCATATGCTCCACCGAACAGAGTTCGGTGGGGGCATACCTGCGCTGACATGTAGGTAACTATGAGGGCGCTGGCCTCGGGCCGCCGGAACGCGAAATTCACCCAGACATGCCCAACCCTAGCGCGTACGGCTCAAGCGACAGAACGAGAAAGTCGATGGGGTTGGGCGCGAAACGCCGAGCAGCAACGTACCCATCAAAAGCGCGAATCCCGACGGCTCGGGTACCGCCGACGCGACGCCAACGCCGGTTCGCCAATTCCTGCCGATTTCGTTCAGGTCAGACGCGCTGACATTGCCATCTCCGTTGAAATCGCCTTCTCCCCAACCATTGGCATCGGCACCGGTGAGTTGCCAATGCGTTGCCAAGTTGTTGAGATCACTCGCGTCGACACGTCCGTCCAGGTTGGTGTCGCCGCGTACAAACGGTCGGCCAATGCTCCCGTTTCCCGCACTCGTCAGCCAGACATCGACATCATCTTGATCTATCAGACCGCTACTACCGTTCATGTCGAGCGCATCGTTGTCAGTGCCAAGAGCCGCAAGCAACAAATTGACATCATCAAGGTTGCATCCATTGTCTCCATTGAAATCACAATCAGGCCCGGGCTTGAATCCGGAGGTCACGGTCCATCCAGGGTTTCCGTCGGAGTCGAAAACATAAGCTCCGACGTCCATGTTGCCTGCCCGTAAAGTTCCGTTGAAGTCGTCAAACGGCTGGAAGGTTGGGTTTCCGGCATCAATGAGTGCTGAAAGAACGGCCGGATATACGTCTCGGCTTGGTCCGTTCCAGTCGAGGTCGACAAAATCCGTAGTAATGTTGCCGCTGGCGTCGAAGCCAGTCGTTGGAATGCTCGGCGAAACGCTACCCGAGCCAACATTTCTATCGAGGGTCACTCTGTTAAGGCTGGGGAGCCGGATAGCTCGGTTAGTCCTGGAATAAATTGCGTTGTTGGCGATCACGATCGGATGGGTCACCGTGTTGGCAACCCGGATAGCTTCTTGATTGGTCGAGATGATCGTGTTGTTGACAATCGTCAGGTTGCCCGGAGTGGCTCCTTGGTGGTTCTGGCTGCGGAACGTCGCCCCACCGCCAGGAAACAAGATATTGTTGCGAACAATTGCGTCGGCGGCGATTTGCATCGTTTCAGTCTCGCTGCCCCAAATGACGTTGCCCTCAAAAACATTGGGCGCACCGTTGCCGGCGGTGCCGTAGGCGATGATGCCCGGATAGCGAGTGTCGTGTATGACGTTGTTGCGGACGACGTTGTTGTAACTACCATGTTTGATTTCGATACCGTCGCCCTGGTCAGTGATTGGACCGTTGAGGTCATGGATGTAGTTGTTTTCGATCAGACCGTCGAAAAACTGACAGGCGTCGTTGTTGCAGCCTAGATAGAGTCCTTCGCCAAAAATACCCGTGTGACTCAATTCATTGTTGCGAATGATGATTCCTTCGTAGATGTCGCCGGACATGTTGGCGGTGATCGCATTCGCGCCCGTATCGTGAACGTAGAGATTTTGGAGCGTAATGAATTTCGCCTGCGCGGGCGGCAATGGGCCCCGGTCGTCGATGCCGCTGGGAAAGAACGCGGGATTGGCGGGGCGCAAGGTGCTGCCAATCCGGATCCCCCACGCGCCGCCTGTTACTTCCAAGCCATCAAGCGTGAAATACTGCGAGCCCTCCAGGTTGAGCACATGATTGCGGCTGCGGCTGGGATCAAATGGTCGCTGGAAGACTGGCTTGTTATTCGGATCGGCAGCGCGAATCGTGATCGGGTGCTCGGCCGTACCGCGCGCAAAGATATTGATCCGCCGAGGGTCGCTGTAGATGCCCGGTTGCAGTATTACTTCATCACCCGGTTGGAGCAGATCGCCCTTGGCGCAGCCATCGCAGCCAATAACGCTGAACCAGTCGTCGGCGGGGGAAAGGTTGTAAACCGTGCCCTGCGGGCTGTCGGCTGACGCCACGGAAGCGAACGCCAACGAGACGACGATGCCAAACAGAAAGCTCCGCACGATGCCACTTCTCATCGCTGGATCTTCCAATGACGCCCGGACTGCCATCACAGTTAAACCCGTTCAAAAGTTTCTGACCAAATCCGCGGTCACGATCGCTCCCTCGGGAAAATGTTCGCTTGGGAAGGGTGCCATTCAAATAACTGGCTCCGTCGAATACGTGCGCGCATCCTCCGGTGGTTGACGTACTCAGCGCACAGGACGGATTACCAAGTCGTTGGTCCGCTGTTTGTCGATGGTATGCCTAATCACGACTTGGCCAATCCATCCTACGAAGCGTAACAACAAAATCCTCTCGCAACAACGTTACATCTTGTCGTCGGTGGAGTGAAGTGAATAGCCCTTTCGCTTGACCCATTACCACGGGTTCGGCGGATATCTACCCTCAGGATGGCAGTTGTGCTACCAGAATAACAAGTGACTCAAAGTGGCGTTGTCCCAATCGGATCAGCGTTTCTTGATTATCCGAAAGAGCGCCAAGATGCCAAACAATGCCATGCTCATGCTGCCCGGTTCCGGGACCACGGTCATTGTCAAGGTCGGCGCGAAGGAATCCGTTCCTCGACGCGCAGCGAGTTCTCGTGTGGCGATCCGCCAACCATTTCCCCCATCGACATTGCCTCCGGTTGTGAAAAGGTTGAACCCGTTGTTGGTCATTGCGCCATTTGCCATGTCGTTTAAAACGCTAATCCCGGATGCGTTGAAGTCGATCGGAGTGTACGGCTCGGCCTCATCTCCGGCTCCGTCGGCGGCGATCGCGACGTCGAAAAGGATTCTGTCGACAACGTCCGTGCCGATTCCTTGCCCGCCCGGCGTGTTCCAAGCGACGCCAGCGTTCGCGACGTCAGTCGAATCGAACGGAGCGTTTCCAGCTCCGACATCCGTGACATCCTTGAAATTGTAGACCGCATCACCCACCGACGCGGGACCCCAAGGAAATCCCGTGCCGCCTGATATGCCAGAATTGCCAACGCCTTCTCCCCAGGCAGCACCCAATGGGTAACCCACGAGTTGGAAATCGTGAGTGTTCGAACTCCTAGCGGCAAAAAGCTCCAGAGTAGCTGCCGAAATCGACTCGCCTGGACCAAGCACTCCAGAAAGATCGAATTGCACAAGCACCCCATCACCCGCTGTGTTGAAGTCCATGCGCCCGTCGTCGCCTCGGTTCGAATTCCCATCTCCAGCGGCGGCATACAGACCACCGTCTTTTACTGACTTCAGAACGATAGTGCTTTGGCCCTCCGCGATCGAATGCGCCGCAAATACGACCAACAAAACAATTCCGCTGGTAATTCTCTGAAACATCATCAAGTACCCTTCGTTTGGACCTTTGCCGCAATGTCAATGTTTCTTCATTGCCTTCACGCGCGACGCAAATCTATTGAATACAAAAAAAACGTTATCCGTTGCCCCTTTGCGCACGTCGCACAAACTGGGGAATGGATAACGTTTCTTAAGGAAAAGCAGTGGCGGACTACCTATGCAGTTTATCGATTAGATCTTCTCCGTCTGCGTGCATACTAACCGGGCAAACCGCCGCATCAACCCTTTACGAATAACACAACAATATTGTCTTTTGGTTTTACGGAGGTCGCCGCTGGTAGTTTTCACGCAAGCGTCCGCGGTCCTGACTGTTTTGGCTATGCGCAAACGCCGGCCGTTTGTGCGACAATGTGGAGCCTTGGTCAGCCTCATACAGGCAACACCGTGAACGATTTTGGCACGTTGAAAACAGACAAAACCGACGTGGGTGACACGAGCCGAGTGTCACTCAATGCGGCTTCGTTGCCGCAAACAGCCACAATCCGCTAACTTGATCACGCTCGGCTCGCGTGACCCACCCCAAAAA
>CBDUAB010000589.1:0-3881 GCA_965365045.1 uncultured Planctomycetales bacterium | reverse complement strand
TACCCATGACCGCTGGCTCGACTCCAGCCACCGCCGTCGCGCGAATACGAACAAGCGGTTTGAGTCCCAGATCCTTAGCCTTGCCAGCGGACATTACCAGCATCGCCGCGGCTCCGTCGTTGAGCGGTGAACTGTTGCCCGCCGTGACAGTGCCCATTTTGGGCATGAAGGCAGGATTCAGCGCGGCGAGCGCTTCTAAACTCGTATCCGCACGAATACATTGATCGGTCGTGGCCAGCATCCGATTGCCGTCTTCGTCGCGACAATATTGCGAAATGATCTCACCAGCAAACTCTTCTTTCTCGGTCGCCGCTGCCGCCAGTTGGTGGCTTCGTAATGCAAACGTGTCTTGATCCTCACGCGAGATACCCTGCGACTGAGCGAGAAACTCGGCCGTGATCCCCATCATCAACGCGCCTTTTGAAGTGCGATGGAACAACTTCGGATTGAGGTCCAAACCGTGATCCATCGGTAGATGCTGCATGTGTTCCAATCCGCCGACGATATGCACGTCTTCAAAGCCGGCCATGACCGCATGTGAAGCTTGATTCAGCGCCTGCAAACTACTGCCGCACAATCGGTTGATCGTCGCGCCACCAGCCTCAATGGCCACTCCCGCCATCAGACCGATGTTACGGCCGACGTTTAGTCCTTGTTCCATCGTTTGGTTTGTGTTGCCCATGAGCACATCTTCGATCTCATTTGGATCGATACCGGTGCGTTCAATCAAGGCTTGGACACAAGCTACCGCCAGATCGTCACTGCGAACATCGCGAAACCAACCACGTTCCGGATGGGCACGTCCGATCGGTGTGCGACAACAGTCAATCACAACGGCTTCATTCATTTTTAGTCTCCGACATATCGTAGAACTTACGTCCTTTGGCAGCTAGCTCTGTTAATAAGTCCGTGGGTTGGTAACGCGGCCCCAAGGATTCATACGGCTTCAGCATCTCGATGATTTGCTTGGCGCCCAGTGTATCGGCCCAAAAGAGCAGTCCGCCCTTAAAAGGTGGAAAGCCGATGCCAAAAATCAAACCGAGGTCCACATCACGGGGATCGCGCACGATGTTTTCTTCAAGCACCCGCGTCGCTTCGACCAACATCGGTAGAAAGAGCCGATCCGTTACGGTTTTGTTATCGAGCTTCGCGCCAGAGGGTTTCACGTGGGGTTTGAGGTAGTTTGCCAAATCCGGATCCGGTTGCGCGCGGTTCTTTTTGTTTTCGTAGGAAAAGAAACCGCGCCCAGATTTTTGACCGAGCCGGCCCGCTTCGACGAGTGCCGGCACGATCGCATGAGGCGAAAAGCGATCGGGAAATGCCTCGCAAAGGACGCCGCCCGCATAGACCGCAGTGTCCAGACCTACGACGTCATACAGCGTGATCGGGCCCATCGGCATACCAAACCTTTTTGACGCCCGTTCCACGTCGGAGATCTCCGTGCCCTCGGCAATCAGCAAGACAGCTTCGTTCATGTAGGGTAACAACAGGCGATTGACCAAGAACCCCGGTCCGTCGTTGACTACGATCGGAAACTTGCCGATCTGCTTGGCATAGGTCACTGATGTCAGCATCGTTTGATCGCTGGTTTTCTCACCACGAATGACTTCGACCAGTTTCATGCGGCGGACGGGATTGAAAAAGTGAATCCCACAAAAACGCTCAGGGTGTTTTAGTTCAGCGGCCAAGCTCGTAATTGGAATCGTGCTTGTGTTGCTGGCCAAGATCGCGTCGTCACGCATCTTGGACTCCAGATTGGCGTAGATCTTTTTCTTGATATCCGCGTTCTCGATAACCGCCTCGATGATCAAATCGCATTTGGCAACTTCATCTTGGGAGGTCGTTGCATTGATCAGCGGAGCGAATTTGATGGCAAGGTCGACGTCGGCCTTCTTGTTCGCCTTGTTGTAGGCGACGTCCGTCAGTACGTCTTGCATGCCGCGATCCAAGACTTCGCGTGACACATCGGTGAGGCAAACCGGAATGTTGCGCTTGACGGTGGCGGCAGTTATGCCGGCTCCCATAATGCCAGAGCCGATAACCGCGGCACTTGTGATCTTTGCCGGCTCAAGCTGTTCGTCGGGAACACCACGATCCTTTTTGTTGCGATCGGTGAGGAAAAAAACGTTCAGCAACGAAGCGTTGATCGGCGAGCCAAACAGTTGAGCCATTCCTTCGGCTTCCATTTGGCAGGCTGTGTCACTGTCCACGCCCGCGCCACCTAGCAACACTTCGAGTGCGGCAAGTGGCGCTGGGTAATGGCCTTTGGTCTGGCCTTGAATGTAAGCGGACGCCGTCGCGCCGAGAAAACCGAGCTCCGTAGGGCTGATATCAATCGGACCTTGCCAGCGCTCGCGGTCCTTTTCATATTGCTTGGATTTCACTTCCTGCCGCACCAGCGCGATCGCCGCGGCAAGTAATCGTTCCGCCGGTACAACGTCACTGGTCAAGCCCATCGCGGACGCTTCGGCGGCCCCAATCGATTCGCCGCCAGTGATCAGTTCCACGGCGTTACTCAGACCCACGATGCGCGGCGTACGGGCGGTTCCACCCCAACCGGGAAAGATACCGAGTTTGACCTCGGGAAACCCAAATTGTGTCTTTGGGTTGTCTGTCATGATTCGGCGGTCGCACCACACCGCGATTTCAGCACCGCCGCCAACACAGATTCCGTCGATCGCCGCAACCGTGACAAACGGGCACTGTGAAAACCGGCGGAACAAGTCCTGCCCACTGCGACACGTTTCTGCCGTTTGTTCTGCCGTAATCGTGTCGAGAGATGCGACGAACTCACGTAAATCGGCACCGGCGACAAACTGTCCCGGCTTACCGGAGATGATCACTAGACCGGCCAAGTTACGCTTTTTCTTGGAACTCTTCTCCAGCGCATCGAGATGATCCGAAAGTTCGTGCAAAACCGACTTCGACAGTACGTTGGCGCTTTTGTCGGGCGTGTCAAACGTGAGAACAGCGATGTCGGGTTCTGGATAAGAAAGAGTAAAATTGGACATGCAATCGTCCTGTTAAAGTGACTGAAAAATCGATTTAACGCTGGCGCGATCAAAACGCGAGCGTTTCAGAACGGTTCACTCAAATCGTCGTGTCCCGCCAGCGCTTGCCCAATGGCATCTACTTTGAGCGGAACGGCGGAATTGATTAGCCGTTTTGGCGATAGCCACGGTTCCTGATGGGCGGCGAAACCGGGGCTATCGCCCAAACGGCTAATCTACGCGCACGACCTTTGGCGCCAAAGTAGATGGCATTGAGCGCTTGCATGCTAGGTGACTTTGCCATCGCAGAAAAGCCCAGCACCATTGCCGGCCGGATAGGTAGTGACGTTTGGAACGCTAATCCCGTAGAATTCGGGCTACTGAACACCGCAAATGGAGGAAAGGAAAAAATGCAAATCGGCTGGACGTTTTCTTTGCTCGTGGCTTGGTATTGTGGTCACGCGGCGCTGGCGGCAGAGGCTCCCGTCGCCCAGAAATCGATCGGTGCGAACAGTGTGGCGGTCAATGCGACAACCAACGCGCAAGGTAACGAATCGGAACGGAAACTCGTTACGCTCACGGTCGATTTCGGTGATGGTTTTCAAAAGCGATTTACCAACGTGTCGTGGAGCGAAGGCCTGACGGTGTTGGACGTCATGTTCCGGGCAAAACGTCATAAGCGGGGCCGCCTTGAATTTAAGCAACGTGGCAAAGCAGCAACGGCGCTGCTGTTCCAAATCGACGACGTGGCCAATCAGGGCGGCACGGATCTGACCGGAGTGATTGCACGCGTGACCAGCGGCAGTCCGGATATCGTTTGCATTTTCAATCCGGAAATCAATCTGGGCGACCTGGCGTCCGGAGACGGCACGACGTCGCTACCGTTTTCGT
>CBDUAB010000588.1:0-3882 GCA_965365045.1 uncultured Planctomycetales bacterium | reverse complement strand
CACGTTTTCCATCTCTCGAGACGTGAAGGTTCGAAAGGGGCCACCGCTCGCGGTGAGTATGACCCGCCGGACATCTTGGCGGCGTCCCGCGGCCAGCGCCTGAAAGATCGCACTGTGTTCGCTGTCGACTGGCAACAGTGTCGCGCCACTCGCCGCGGCCATTTGATTGACCAACGAGCCAGCCATTACCATGGTTTCCTTGTTGGCCAAAGCAATGCGTTTTCCCGCCTCTACGGCCGCCAAAGTGCCACGCAGCCCGGCGCTACCGACGATGGCGGCAACAACTGTGTCGATTTCCGGCGATGAAGCGACTTTTTCGATTCCGTCCTGGCCTTGAAGGAGCTCGGTTTCTTTCGGCAGGTCAGACCAATCGAATTGGGCAGCTTCGTCGGCATCGGCTGCCACCAGCCAACGAGGCCGAAATTGTTGGGCTTGAACCAGCGCGGTGTCGAGGTTGGATCGCGCCGTCAGCGCCACCACGGAAAATCGTTCCGCGCCATGCGAGACAACTTCAAGTGTGCTACGGCCGATGCTGCCGGTGGAGCCAAGGAGCGTCAATTTTTGCCTGGTAACAGCCATGACTCAGATTGTCACTTCCAAGGAACAACACATGGGCGATTGAGTTGTCGGACGATTGAGTTGTCGAGCGGAGGGCGTTGCGGTCGAATCGGGAGCGCCGGAGGTGCGCCGGTCATCTCAACAGAAATCGTACGAACACCTAAGTTCGTATCGAATTGTGCCTTATCTCGCAGACGAGACGATCCATAAATGGCAGAAAATAGCGGATAGTAAGATTGTACGGGTTTGCGTATTGTAACGACAGGCCGACTATGCGTTTAGGTCTTAATAATAAAGTCGATCTGGCCCTGTCCAGAGCAAAGGCCCTTGTATAATGGACATTTAGTCGGTATCTCATGGCGGTCCCCAGCACGCTGTGACCGTCGGATCGCATCTCCACACCGTTTTAGGCGTTATTGATGAACAAGGACAAAGGCCGTAACTCGCGGCAGGACAATCGAGGTAACAATCCGGGCTACAACTACCTGCTATATGCCATGGTGCTCGGTTTGGTGGTGATGTTCGGCTTGATGTACTTCACGAACATTGCGGTGGACGAGATCACCTATGATGATCTGCTGAAGTTGATTGAGGCGACCAAATACGTAGACAAAACCGAGAATTCTCACTTGGTCGACGAATATACGGGAACGATTTACGTTCCTGCATCCAAGGGCGTCACTTACGAATACAGCCGCCTTCACGGCGTTGTCGTCGGTCCACGTTCGATCACCGGCGAAGTGCATCGCAAGGAAGAAAAGCCTGACGTGGAGACGTCCGCGGCAAAACCGCGCCGTTTTCGTACAAACATCGGCGACGACGAAACCACCGCCCAGGAACTGAGCATGGCTCTGAAGGGTCGGAACATCGATTGGCGTCATTCGGCACCGGCCAGTATTTGGAAGGCTTGGGCGCCGATGTTTTTGATCACGGGTCTCTTCATCTTTCTATTCATAATAATGCTTCGTCGTCTTGGCGGAGCCGGTTCGCCGATGGCCTTTGGACGTAGCCGAGGTCGTCTCTATGCACAAGAGGACTTGGGCGTAACATTCGACGATGCGGCCGGCATCGAAGAAGCCGTCGAGGAAGTCAAAGAGGTTGTTGATTTCCTCAAATCCGCTGAAAAGTACCAGCGGCTCGGTGCCCGTATTCCGAAGGGCGTGCTATTGATCGGACCACCGGGGACTGGCAAGACACTGCTAGCTAAAGCAATTGCTGGTGAGGCAGGTGTGCCGTTTTTTAGCCTCTCCGGTTCGGACTTTGTTGAAATGTTTGTCGGCGTTGGCGCGGCCCGCGTTCGCGACATGTTCGAACAGGCGGTCGCCAAAGCCCCCTGCATCATATTCATTGATGAAATGGACGCGCTCGGCAAAATGCGCGGAACGAGCATGGTCGGCGGTCACGATGAACGCGAGCAGACTTTGAACGCTCTACTTGTCGAGATGGACGGTTTTGATTCCAACAGTGGCGTCATCGTCTTGGCGGCAACGAACCGACCCGAGATGTTGGATGAAGCGTTGTTGCGGCCGGGGCGTTTTGATCGTCAAGTGTTGGTCGACCGCCCGGACGTGCATGGCCGTGAAGAGATTCTCAAAGTTCATGTCAAGAACGTGAAATTGGACGATTCCGTCCAACTCAAGGAGATTGCGGGGATCAGTCCCGGATTCGTTGGCGCCGATTTGGCGAATCTGGTGAATGAAGCCACGCTGCTAGCGGCGCGCAAAGACAAATCGAGTGTCGGCATGGCGGAATTCAACGAGGGAGTTGAACGCGTCATAGCTGGATTGGAGAAGAAGCAGCGTGTCATGAACGAAGACGAAAAACACCGCGTCGCCTATCATGAGGCAGGGCACGCTCTCGTGGCCTATTGCTTGCCGAATACGGATCGCGTTCACAAAGTGTCGATTATCCCGCGTGGCTTCGCCGCTTTGGGGTACACGCTGCAACGACCGGACGGCGATCGTTACCTGATGACGCAAAGCGAATTGGAAAGTCGCATCAAAGTCCTGTTGGCCGGTACGGTGACCGAGGAGTTAATCTTCGACGACGTTTCCACGGGAGCACAAAACGATTTAGAGCGGGCGACCGACATCGCACGCGCTATGGTGATGGACTATGGAATGAGTCAGCAGGGACGGATTGCTTACCGCGAAAGCACTCGTTCGCCGTTTTTGCCTTCCGCCAATGAAGAGCGCTCACATACCTACAGCGAGCATACGGCTCGCGAGATTGACGCGGAAGTCAAACGCATCCTGAACGAATCGCTCGACAGCGTGCGTGAAATACTGGAATCGCGCCGCGATGCACTCGTCGCTGTCGCTGAAGAACTGATCGTTAATGAATCGATGGAAGGCGCTGACTTGAAACGAATCGTGGATGAGAATTCAAGCGGGCCGCAGCTAGTGCCCGGCACCACGGAAACGATCAAGCGCGGAAAAGAGAGCGGCGAACGGCCCGAAGGTGGGCTGAGGAGCGCTGGCGATCCGTAGTGTTTGATCGTTCCATTTTGTGTTCAGCAAGCTACGAAACCGGCGGTAGCCAGTCGTAGATTTCACGCAAGGCGAGATGCACTGTATCGGTGACTTTGCTGACGCTGATCGGTTTTGCCAAAACAGAATATACGGGCACCTGTTCTGCCTCGGCCATGACTTGTTCGTTAAGCGCGCCGGAGAGCAGAATACAGGGCAACTCGGCGCGGTGAGCTTTCACGCGCCGCGCCGTCTCGAGGCCGGTTAAGCCCGGCATCTGTAGATCCATCAGTACCAGATGAACGTCATACTGACGAACGATCGAAACGGCTTGCTGACCATCAGCCGCCATGAAGGTGCGAAATCCGCGCGGCTCGAAAACTTCGCGTAAAGTCTCACGAAACGCTCGGTCGTCGTCAGTGATCAACAAGCATGGTGTTGCGAGTGCCATTGCTTTCTTCTCGCCAGTGACCCAGCGGGTTAAATGACGCCCAATGAATTACTGTCGCATTTTCAAGCTGCGACAGTAAAAAACTGGTCCGTCCTAAATCGCCTCAGTTGCTGCAACGCTAACATTATCGCTACTATCACATTATCGCATAGAGAAACGACCAAGGAAGTAAGTGCCGAGCCGTTTTGTCGATACGGCAGGCTTGCCAACGGAGAACTGCCAGTTTGGCAGTAAGGTGGTATTTCGAATGTGAAAATTGCCATCCTGAGGGAGCCTAACTCGGCAGCCTCCCTCCGGATGACACCATTGGGCGCTGTCGCAATGCCATCTTTGGCGCCAAAGGTGGTGCGCCTAGATTAGCCGTTTGGGCGATAGCCCAATGCCATCTACTTTGAGCGGAACGGC
>CBDUAB010000587.1:0-3889 GCA_965365045.1 uncultured Planctomycetales bacterium | reverse complement strand
TCGTTTACCGCCGGCGGTGGCGAAGGCCCGTTGGTTCCTCCAAATTCATACACTGTCGGCGCGGCAAAACGTGTCGACGGCGAAACCACGGAACTTGGTGAACCGCAAGTATTTGAGGTTGTTGCGTTCGGTGAACCGTCGCTACCCGTGCCGGGTCGCCAGGAGGTGCTCGCGTTCCAGCAGAAAGTCGGGGAGTTGCAACGGGCCGCACGAGGCGCCGGAGGGAAAACTGCCGAGGCGCTGGAGCAAGTCTCCGCGATGAAAAAGGCCCTCAAACAGAGTGCCAATGCCGACACGGGTCTTTACGATGAAGGGCGCTCGCTGGAGTTAAAGCTGCTCGACGCCCAAGAATCACTGGCGGGCAGAGATGCGGATTCGCGTCGCGGAGATGCGCTCCCACCGTCGATCCTGCGACGCATCGGAATCGCTCTGAATGGAGCACATGCGAACATCTATGGTCCAACCAAAACGCACCGACGCCAATACGAGATCGCTCAAGAAGAATACCAAGACATCATCGTTGCTTTGCGTTCTCTGATTGAAAATGACCTGGTACAGTTTGGCAAAAGATTGGACGAAGCTGGTGTGCCATGGACAACAGGCCGCGAAATTCCGGAACTCGAAACTCCTTGACTTGAAAGAACGGCGAAATGAAGCGTCACGTTGCCGCCGCGATTCTGATTCTATTTGCCGCGTCG
This sequence comes from uncultured Planctomycetales bacterium, assembly GCA_965365045.1. Classification (GTDB taxonomy): domain Bacteria; phylum Planctomycetota; class Planctomycetia; order Pirellulales; family Pirellulaceae; genus CBDUAB01. Next base: position 3,191 of record CBDUAB010000587.1, on the reverse strand, counting down.
CCCACTTTTGCCGGATCGATTCCGACCAAAGCCTCCAAAGGAATGGTCGCGTCGCAAAACTCAATCGCCTCACAAGTCGGAGTTGATGCGATGCGAGACGGTGGTTCCGCCGTCGACGCCGCGGTCGCGACCGCTTTCGCGTTGGCCGTGACACACCCAGCCGCCGGAAACATCGGCGGTGGTGGATTCCTGGTGTATCGCCCGGCTAGCGGTGAACCCATCGCCTACGACTTTCGCGAAAAGGCGCCGGCTGCGGCAACCCAGGATATGTGGCTTGTCGATGGAGAGTACGATCCGGATCGTCATCACCAGAGCCACCTAGCGGTCGGTGTTCCAGGCACCGTGGCCGGACTCCATATGGCCTGGCAAGGGCATGGAAAGCTGCCATGGAGGCGAGTCGTGACTCCGGCAGTTCAACTTGCCAGGGACGGATTCGTGGTCACGCACGAGTTGTCACGGTCTCTGAAGAATGTCCTACCTCGCATGAAGAAGTATCCTTCGTCGCTTGCCGCATTTACCAAGCAGGGGGTGCCCTTCGAGCCTGGAGATATCCTCAAGCAACCCGATTTAGCGAAAACTCTCACTCGGATTGCAAAACTCGGACCAGCCGGATTCTATGAGGGCGAAACAGCCGATCTAGTCGCAGCCGAGATGCGTGCAAACGGTGGCCTCATTACGAAAGCGGACCTCAAAGCGTACAGGGCACAACGCCGAGAGCCACTCCGCGGTACGTATCGTGGTTTCGAGATCCTGTCCATGCCTCCACCAAGCTCCGGAGGAACGGCGGTGATCGAAATGCTAAACATTCTCGAAGGCTACGATCTGGCGAAGGCCGGATTCGGTTCAGCGCAAAACTACCACCGCTACGCGGAATCCATGCGACGCGCTTTCGCCGACCGCGCCCGTTTTCTGGGCGATCCGGATTGGAATCCCGACATGCCGATCAAGCGGTTGACGTCGAAAGAATATGCGAACCAATTGCGCGGGACCATCCAGCCAGATCGGGCCACAAAGTCGTCGGATAAAAGTTTTTCATGGCGTCATGAAAGCCCTCAAACGACACATCTGTCGGTTGTTGATGCAGACCGAAACGCCGTCGCATTGACCTACACCCTCGAGTACGCCTACGGTTCGGCCATCGTCGTCACGGGCGGCGGTTTTATTCTGAACAATGAAATGGGTGACTTTAACCCGGTGCCAGGGCTGACGAATGACGCGGGACTCATCGGCACGGTGCCGAATCTCACGGCGCCAGGAAAACGCATGCTTTCCAGCATGACGCCCACGATCGTCGTCAAGGATGATAACGTTTTTATGGTGACGGGTAGCCCCGGCGGGCGCACGATTATCAACACCGTTCTGCAAACGATCGTAAACGTTGTGGACTTCGACATGAACGCCCAAGAGGCCGTTGATGCGGGTCGCATGCACCACCAATGGCTACCGGACCGGATCGCTGTCGAGAGGTACGCCATGTCGCCAGATACGAAGAAGATACTCAGACAGCTTGGACATGACGTAGTTGAGGTAACCCGGCAAGGTGCAGCGCAGGTGATCGTAGTCGATCCCGAGACCAACATGCTGAACGGAGGGAACGATCGACGCGTCCCGGACGGTGCAGTGGTCGGATATTAGTTGGACAACGTCACTTCCATTGGTGATAGTGTCACTAACGTTGTTTGAGGTTAGGTGTTTCGTGACCAAGCCGCCACCGCTGGAGCTTGTCTCCGTGGAGCGATGATCGTAACCAGAAAGAAACGAAGAACAAATCGGTCGAGTGAATAACGTTACATCCCCTCGGGCGCCACCGAGACCGAAATTCACGTACGTGCAATTTCGGCCTCAGTGATGTGCGATCTGCGTTGACGTGTTTTCTTCGGCCGATTCAATTCGTCGCAGGGCATTTCTGGTTACGATCATCGCTCCACGGAGACAAGCTCCAGCGGTGGCGAACGCAAACGACACGATCGCAACGGCTTAGATCAAGTAGCGAACGCGAACGTGGCGTTATCCTCTTAGGAAAATGGCCGCCAGATGAAACTCCTGCTAACAATTTTCCTGCCCAAATTCTCGCTTTTTGAATTAGCCAGGAAAACTCATGGCAGGAAGATTGAAAAGGATGTAGCCGATGCTAATTCGTGTGGACCTTGGCCGCTAAGAAATATTCCTGTCCCAATTTTCGATCGAGACACGGCTTTACCACGGCTCGTGGCGACGCTGATCGTCATGTGCCTCGTTGCGGGATGTCACCAACAGAGCAACCAAACCGTGCTTCCGCCGAGCGACGGCGCGTCCACCGGAGCTACCACATCACCCGTGCAGAGCGAAAGCGTTGCCGGCGAAGCGACTGTCCAAAGACTCGTGGGCTCCGAGGAACTCATCCTCGCATTGACGCCACGGCTCAAACTGCTCGACAAGAGCGTTCTCAATCTTGCGTTGCCGGACCACAACAGCCGCGCCCTGTTCGCCGCGGATCTGATAGCGACCGATCTGGTTTCCTCCGGCCCCGAAACGGTAGACCAGTCGCCCCTCGCAATACGTTTTGAAAGCTGGGCGGTTGATGAAGTTCCTGTATCAGTGAGGGCTGATCACGCTAGCTGGTGGCGACCTTTGTTTTCGGACGTGGCGTTTTTTGAGCACGCCAAATTCTATTTTGTGCGCGGTCGTTTTCCCACATCTGACTTCGACCGCTTTGAATCTCGTATTGGATTCACGGGACTGTTGCGCAGGACGGGCGGTTCATGGCGTTCCGTTCACGGCGAGCTGGACGTCGTTTGGGGGCTCGCGAATGGTCAAGAGCCAGCCAACGCAGAGAGTTGGCAGGTTCGTCAGTGGAAACTGCTTGAGCTATCCACTCACGAGCGTCACAAGGCGTTGTTCTCGGACCAGTTGGTGTCTGCCATTCCAGATGAATCTGCACGGGAACGAGCGCAAACGTCAAAACATTGGCAGTATGCATTGCGTCACTATTACCCGCGCAAGCGAGCCCGACTTCCAGGCGGCTATTCAGACGAGCGATATTTCGTCGTCTCGACCGCTCATCATCCGGGCCTGGCAGTCGTCGATATCGATCGGGATGGATACGACGATTTGTACGTTACGGTTCGTTGGGGAAAGAACATGCTTTGGCGCAACCGCGGCGACGGCAGCTTTGAAGAAATCGCCAGCAGCGTGGGACTGGACATTGATGG
>CBDUAB010000586.1:0-3893 GCA_965365045.1 uncultured Planctomycetales bacterium | reverse complement strand
GTGGAATCGTCCCGCACGCTCGATCGACATCGATGTGCGAGGACCCGATCTGAATCGGCTGGTCGAATTGGCCACACACATTAAAGAGCAGGCGACGGAGAGGATACCTGGCGCCACGTCCCAAGCCTTTCCCAGCCTGGAACTCAGCGCGCCCGAGTTACACGTCATTCCCCGCAAGCATCGAGCGGCGGAATTGGAATTGAACTCGGACCAACTCGGCTACAACATCAGCGCCTTCGTGGATGGAGCGTACGTCACGGAGTATTTGGATAACGGCGACGAGATTCCACTAACCATTGTGAGCGACGAAAGCGATGCGCTGGATACCGCCGCCATACCGATCGTTGTCCCTTCCGGGCACGTTGTGCCTTTGTCATCCGTGGCCGATGTCAGTTACCGCGAAGGGCCTCAGCAAATCATGCACAAAGAGCGGAAACGGGCCATTGTTGTGTCGGTTTCTCCTCCCGAAACCATGGCCTTGGGCGAAGCCATCGATGTGATTGAAAAAGAAATTCTAGGCCCGCTGCGCGCCAGCGGAGAATTGAAGGGAGTCTACGAAATCAGTTTGTCCGGCACGGCCGACAAGCTAACGGCAACGTGGGAGGCGTTGCGATTCAACCTGTTGGTCGTCTTGCTGATCACCTATCTATTGATGGCCGCCCTGTTTGAATCCTGGCTGTATCCGCTAGTGATCATGGTCAGCGTTCCAATGGCTGCCGTAGGAGGATTGGCGGGGCTACGGATCATGAATTTGTTTGTAATCCAACAGCTGGACATTCTCACGATGCTTGGATTTATCATCCTAGTGGGAACCGTCGTTAACAACGCAATTCTGATCGTGCATCAATCGCTCAATCACATGAGAGATGATCAGATGCCAATGCAATCCGCAATCATTATGAGCGTTCGCAATCGAGTCCGGCCCATCTTCATGACCACATTTACGACGACGTTTGGATTGATTCCACTGGTTGTCTTACCCGGATCCGGCAGCGAACTATACCGTGGCATCGGAAGTGTGGTACTCGGAGGTTTGCTCACCTCCACCATATTCACACTGTTTCTGGTGCCGTCATTGTTCAGCCTCACGCTGGAAGCCAAAGCATGGATTCAGAATACGTTGCACCGACGACCAGACGTCACTTCGACGGCGGAAGGATTACGTAATGACGTTGCAGAACCCGTGCCGTCCCCACGTCAGGAAGAACAAGTGGACTCTGTATAAACCATGTCACGTCAGGAGGTCTTGTCATCCTGAAGGAGCGATAGCGACTGAAGGATCTACCAGCCAAGTTGGAAGTCGCACACACGTGAATTCCACCGGTGAGGAATGAACTCGAACTAACCCGTTGTTGCCGCGCCACGTTTCTGGCAGATCCTTCGGTCGCTATCGCTCCCTCAGGATGACACAAAGTGACGCTATCCAGCTAAATAAGCTCTTCGATAGGTCGCCAGCTAGTCATCTGTTGAGCAATTTCTCGCGGCAGACCGCGTTGCACGCGCAAGGTGCCAACATCAAACGCCGTGTGCAAAACCGTGGCCAGTAGGTTGCGGATCGTGATCGGCTCGGTGGCCGGTTCACTTGCCGTGCTGTCCGAGCGGCCGATTACCTGCCCCATTCGCAAACCGCCTCCCGCGATCAACAGCGGAGCAAGTCGGCCCCAATGATCGCGGCCGCCGCGATCGTTTAGACGAGGTGTACGTCCCATTTCACCGCAAGCAACCAGCAATATTTTTTCGCTCAATCCACGCGCGGCGACATCTTCGAGAAACGCCGACACCGCGTGGTCAAAGGGACGACCTATGTACTCCATACCTTCATGCATCGTGGCATTGTTTTGGTCGGCATGCATGTCCCAAACAAAATTGGTTGTCACGGTAACAAAACCGCAGCCGGCCTCGCACAAGCGGCGGGCCAGCAACATAAGCTTGCCTAGCGATTTGGCATTGTCCGCGTAGTTTTTGTGATTGTTCCAACGCCGGCTGATGTTCTCGGGCCGGACAAGCGGTGCCGTGTCATAGCGGGCCAGCGTCTGGGGATCTTCGCGCGACAAGTCAAATGCCTTGGACACGCCTCCCAACAGCACATCAAACGCTTGCTGACGAAAAGCGTCCACACTTGCGGATCGGCTGGCTGTGCCTTGCGCGGCGTTCGATTGAATGCCATTCGATTGCAGAAGCACGTCACATTGTCGCTTTGCGTCGTCCAGGCATGACAACAACGCGCGTCGATCACTGACGCGCCTCAGTGGCAGGTCCAGCGTCATGTCTTGTTGAAAAGGACCGCTGGTACCGGGAACGAACGGTGCGTGGGCGCCACTGAGCAGACCGGTGGCGAGGAAATTTCCGAAATTGAAATTGCCAGCCTGCGTGGTTTCGTCGACGGCTCGTGGGAACAAGGCCACGTTGGTCGGGATTCCGGTTTGCGGATGGCTAGCCCCCAGGATACGTGAATGAATCGCTCCGAGGTTTGCCGCGAAAGTGTCACGGCCGACGATCGGCTTGATGTCGTGATTGCCGTCCCCCGTGGTAAACGAGCGCACGACAGCCAGTTGATTCGCCAATGCGGCAAGCTTGGGTAGACTCGCGCCAAAGGTGACGCCAGGCAGAGTCGTTTTGACTTCACCGGTGACGCTGCGCACGCCGGCCGGGGCGGACATTTTGGGATCAAATGTCTCGGTTTGACTGGGGCCACCGTGGAGAAAAAGGAACACAACCGACTTGTCTTTGGATACCGATCCCAGTTCCGCCGCGGCCGTCTGATGATGCAGCAGGCCGTCCAGCGACAGTCCGCCGAGAGCCAGGCTGCCAATGCGGAGGAAGTCGCGCCGCCGGCAGCGGTTCGATACATCGCCAATCGTGATCATCTTTTTACGGACCCACAAATGTCCGCGCTCTTGTCCTGGCAGTTCCGCTGAGTTACAAACCGCATCATAGACTTTTTGCCATGAGACATCAAAGGCGAACGGGGGCCGTTAGGCCCGCGGTAGGGTTGCTTTCACGTAACGGGAACGAGAATTCGCACACAACTTGAGGCGTTGTCGATCTAGCGCGCGGCGCTCGCGCGGCTCAACCGCGGGCCTAACGGCCCCCGTTCGCCTGCGTGTGAGCGACCATCTCGGCCAAGGCGTCAATCAGGGCGTCAACATCCGCCTGCGTGTTATAGGCTTGGACGGAAATGCGGAGAAACTGGCGTTCCTGCCACGCAATCGTCGGGATCTCAATGCGGTAGTCGTCGTAGAGGCGCGCCTTAAACTGCGCGAGATCATCTACCGGCGGCAACTCGATCAACCCCATTTGACGGTGGAATTCGGCCGGATACAACGGCTGACGGCGGGTAATTTCGGCAGCCCTTTCGACTGCCGAGCGGGCCAGCTTGTGACAACGCACTTGAACTTCTGGCCAGTTGTTGTCGCTTTGGTACTGAATCGCCGCGGGTACCGACAGATAGGCGGCGAAATCAATTGTGCCCAGCCACTGGTGATAATCGAGGAAGTCCGAACCGATCGAAACTGTCTTTTCGTCGCCCCAGCCCCAGCCAACAACTAGCGGCTCAATCAGTTGTTGGCGATCACGGCGGGCATGAAAAAAAGACGACCCTTTCGGCGCACAAAGCCATTTATGGCAAGCGCCGGTGTAGAAGTCGGCGTCCAACTCGGTGACGTTCAAATTGATTTGCCCGGGAACATGGGCGCCGTCGACCACGGTGAGGATGCCGGCGTCGCGGGCCCGTTGGCAAATTTCTTCGACTGGCATCGTCAATGCCGTCGGCGACGTGATGTGGCTCAAGAAGATCACGCGCGTGCGTGGACTGACGCCCTGCCAGATTTGTTCGATGAGCGACTCACGAGATGCCACAGGCAAAGAGATCGGCTGTTCGACAAGACGATAGC
>CBDUAB010000585.1:0-3893 GCA_965365045.1 uncultured Planctomycetales bacterium | reverse complement strand
CAATATTGGCGATCGGCACCAGCGCCGTGCGGATACGTAACGGCGCGTATTGCCACGCATGTTGAATCGCGTGGCCCGCCTCGTGGCACGCCACTCCAATCGCAGCGAGCGATGTGCTTGAATAGACGGCGTCCGAAAGGGCCAGCTCCTTGGATGCCGGATTGTAATGGTCTCCCAAGTAGCCCTGCGCATGCGTAATGCGAACGTTGTGAATTCCGGCGCGTTGCAACAGGATGCGAGCTGCCTGCGCACCGCTGTAGCCGTTCATCGAACCAACACTTGAATAGCGTGTGAATGCGGCACGCATCAACAAGCTTGCCAGACCCGAAATCAGCAGACCGGGCAAGAGGACAATCAACAAGAATAGCGGATCAAACAACATTTTTGCGATTTCTCCTTTTCCCCACGTCCTCTGGCGTCAACCGAGAGTGGCCGGCTCGCGGAGCGAGCAGGCCACCTAATTAGGAATCATGCGGCACGAAGATACAGAGCAACAGGCGCGCCAAAGTCCTTAACGGCGTTGAGAGCGGCCAAATAGACTTGCCCAGCAATTAGTCTCGCTGAGTTGGTGAGAGTCGTCCAAAGTAGTCATCAAGCTCCGCGTGATGACAACGTGACCATCGAGTTACGGTCACGAAACAGGTCCGTCGAATCGACACTGTCTCAAATGTGGCGATGCAGGTGCATGTAGAAGGATGATGCCCAGTCGCTCGCGAGTCTCGTCACGCGGGAACGTGACGACTACTTTGGACGATTTTTTCACAATCCCGGTGCGAACGGCCGCGTTTTTCCTCTCTTTTTGCGTCTCTCGTGTGTGGCAAAACGCCACACCGGGGCGGCAGGCCGCGCGTTTTTGCAGCGCCGATTGTGATTCGGCGCCCGACTGTAAGTTAGCGTGCGTGATTCTGGTGAAGCGTTCGGGAGAATGACTAAGGCCTAATGACTAATGCCTAATGAAATCCCAAATCCTAATTAACATCAGATGCTTTTTTCGACAATACGCGAGGATTTCAACGCATTTTGGCATTCGTCATTAGTCATTCCTTAGTCATTAGTCCTTAGACATTAGTCATTCACGACACCCGTCCCGCGTTCGCAAACCGTCATTCTCAAGCGGTCCGCCAAAACTCCCTTCACAACCCCTCCCTCCGGCACAGGCTTTGCTCAATGTGGGTCGTAACCGGCTCGACCCTTCATATCAGCAAATGCACGGGAGTTCTTACCATGAAGACGGCATGTCTCGAACGATGCACTCAAAACGACGAAACTAGCACTCTGACCGACGAGCAGCTCCTGGTTGCGTATTGCGAAGAGGGCTGCGATCAATCTTTTGCCGATCTTGTGCAAAGATACAATCGCCAACTCTACGCTTTTCTACGGCCCATTCTCCAAAATGAAAGTCTCACCGAGGACGTGTTGCAAGCGACGTTTCTGCAGTTGCATCGAAAATGCAAGCAGTTCGAGCCGGGACGCAAAGTACGTCCTTGGCTCTACGCAATCGCCAGAAACAAAGCAATCGACGCGACTCGCCGCGAGAAGAAACACGCACGGCAAAGCATTGACGAAAATCGTTACGCTGAAGGGGAGTCAAGTCTTGTCCACGGAATTCCGGCCGATGAACCGGGGCCTTACGACAGATGTGTAACCCAGGAGCGCGCTCAAGCATTATGGGCCGCGGTCGGCCGGCTGCCAGAACGTCTGCGCCTCGCGATCCAGCTAGTGCATTTTGATGGACTCATGTATCGCGAAGCAGCCGACGCGTTGTCCATACCCGTGGGAACTCTCAAGAGCCGCATGCACACCGCGACCAAGGAATTGGAACTGACTTTGCAGCACAGTGGATTGGTAACGGCTCAGTAACTGGCTACGAGTACTGCTCGAGCTTGCGATAAAGCGTTTTGCGGTCGAGTTTGAGAATGCGGGCGGCAAGTGTTTTGTTGCCGTCCACGGCTGAGAGTACGTGCAAGATGTAGCGACGTTCGACCTCTTCCATCGAAACTAGCTCGCTGGGGTCGTCGCCACCAATAAAGACTTGTGAACTGCGGTAATCGCGAATCTTTTCGGGCAAATCTTCGACCACCAATTGATCGTATCGCGTCAACGCGACGGCCCGTTCGATGATGTTACGCAACTCTCGTACATTTCCTGGCCATGAGTAGTTCAACAAACGCTCGGCCACGGGCTCGGCCAGGCCTTGCACTTCCTTGCCCGCTCGAGTGGCGAATCCTTTGAGCAATTCATCAGCGAGCAACAGCACGTCGGTTCCGCGCGCGCGGAGCGGCGGCAGGTGAAGCTGAATGACGTTGATGCGAAAGAAGAGGTCTTCACGAAACCGGTCCTCTTCGACTGCCGTTTCCAAATCGCGATTGGTCGCGGTCACGATGCGAACGTCGAAAGCAACCTCTTTATCGCCACCCACCGGCCGCAGCTTGCTTTCTTCCAGGGCCCGGAGAATCTTGGGCTGCATGGTCATTGGCATTTCGCCGATTTCGTCGAGGAAAAGTGTGCCACCGTTCGCTTCGATGAACAGTCCCTTGCGATCGGCGCGCGCGTCGGTAAACGCTCCTTTGACGTGGCCAAACAACTCACTCTCGAGCAGTGTATCCGTAAAGGCGGCACAGTTGACGGCGACAAACGGTGCGTCTTTTCGCGGGCTGCGCTCGTGAATCGATCGGGCCACCAATTCCTTGCCTGTCCCGCTTTCACCCGTGATCAAGACACTGGCTTCGGCGACTGCGACCTTTCCCAACTCGTCGAACAGCTTTTGCATGACAGGGCTGGCCCCTATCAATTCACCCGAGCGGGCCGACTGTTCGACAACGTCGCTGAGTTGTCTGATCTGCTCCTGTAATTCTCGGTGTCGCGCCGCTCGCTGTAAGGTCAGCGCCAATAGATCCAACTCGATCGGTTTCGTCACGAAATCGTAAGCACCGGCGCGGATCGCCGCGACGGCAGTTTCCAAACTGCCAAATGCCGTCATCACGATTACTGGGATGTCTGGCCGGTTGGCGACAATGCGCTCACAGAACTGAATGCCATCGGTGCCAGGCATTCTCAAGTCCGTCAAGACGATGTCGATCGGCTCACGCTCGACAGCGTGGAATCCTTCCTCGGCCGACGTGAACCAGAGCGGCTCAAAATCCCGAAGCTTCAAATCCGCTTCGAGCAGCTCGCACATGCTTTGTTCGTCATCAACAATCAGTATCTTGTAATTCACCCCGCATCTCCGACAGGCAGGACAACGGTAAAGCAACTTCCTATGCCCAGTTTACTCTGTACATCAATATAACCGCCGTGTTCCTGCACAATGCTGTAAGAAATGGATAATCCGAGACCAGTTCCTTCACCGAATGATTTTGTGGTAAAAAAGGGCTCGAATAAATGGGGTATGTTTTCTTCGTCGATTCCGTCGCCCTCGTCGCGGATCGCCACACAAACGCAATCTTTCGCCAGCGCATCCGGTTGATCCGGCGGTGTCAGGCGACGTCGGGCCACTTCGATCTGGACTTGGCCGCCGCCGGGCATGGCTTGGATCGCATTCAAGATTAGGTTCGTCAAGACTTGCTCGATTTGTCCGGCGTCTATTTCCGCGCGGCAAGGTTTATCCACACGCTCCACGATAATCGTCGTGTTGTTTTTTTTGGCAAGAGTTTCAAGCAGTGTTGTCGTTTGATCCAGGACGTTGCTTAGGTCGACCCATGTGCGCTGCGGGGTGCGACGACGGGCAAAGTCCAGTAGCTGGCGGATGATGGACGTCATGCGACTAGCCTCATGCTTAACCGTCTCCGCGCTGCTGATGATCTCTTCGGCCTGAAGCTTGCCGGAAGCAATCAACTGGGCGCGGCCAGCCACGACATTGAGTGGCGTCCCCAATTCGTGAGCCACTCCCGCGG
>CBDUAB010000584.1:0-3897 GCA_965365045.1 uncultured Planctomycetales bacterium | reverse complement strand
CACTCCCGCGCCACAGAACGAGTCAGTTCCAATCTCTCCACCGATTGGAGGTTGGCCCCAAGCCTTCGGCCCGCCGCAAGCACCGACGGTACCAGGTGGCATTATTCCACCGTCGGAACAATTCGCCGACATTATCGTCAACGTGCAAGAGACGCAGACGGGACGATTGATGGTGGGTGCCGCTGTGAACTCCGATGCGGGACTCACGGGTCAGATTGTGATCGACGAACGCAACTTCGATTGGCGACGCATTCCCCGCAGCTTTGACGACGTCATTAGCGGAAATGCATTCCGCGGAGCCGGGCAAGGATTCCGCATCGAAGCCCTGCCTGGTCGCGAGGTGCAGCGTTATATGGTGCAATTCACCGAACCGTATCTCGGCGGTACACGCATCAGTTTCAACTTGAGCGCCTACATTTTCGACCGTCGGTACTTTGATTGGGATGAAGAGCGCGGCGGTGGACGGATTGGCTTGGGATATCGCATCACGCCCGACTTGTCAATCTCGGCAGGCCTCCGTGCCGAAGGGGTAAATATCAGTGATCCACGCGTGCTTGGTGTGGACGCTCTGGACGACGTTCTCGGCGACAATGAACTTTACAGCGGGCGAATTAGCCTCGTTCAGGACACACGGGACATTCCGTTTGCTCCCACGCAGGGCTACTTCCTAGAGCTGTCGTACGATCAAGTCTTTGGAAGTTTTGAGTACCCACGCGGATCGATTGACTGGCGACGATATTTCCTCATCAGGGAGCGTCCCGATGGTTCCGGCCGCCACGTACTGGGCTTTTCGAATAGACTTTCCATCTCAGGATCCGAAACGCCCATTTATGAGAACTATTTCGCGGGCGGTCACGCCACGTTGCGGGGTTTCGAGTTTCGTGGGGCATCACCCCAGGACAACGGTGTAATCGTTGGCGGACGTCTCATGACGCTCGGCTCGGTTGAGTATTTGTTTCCGATTACGGCCGACGACATGTTGAAAGCTGTCGTCTTCTGTGACTATGGAACGGTCGAAGAAGATGTCAAGATTGAGGGCGATGATTATCGGGTGGCATTGGGTGCGGGATTAAGGGTTTCCATTCCGGCGATGGGTCCGGCACCGATCGCGCTGGACTTCGCCGTGCCCGTGGCACGCGAAGATACCGATGATATCCAAAACTTCAGCTTTTTTGTCGGCGTGAGCCGGTAAATGGCAGTTCACGGTTCTGGGACGAGTGTTTTGAGTGACTGATGTCTAATTCGAGGGAGTTCGAATTGGCTCTGATGCCAACGATTGATAAAGGGAACACTAATCTCCGCTAATCTTCGCTAATACCAGATTCTGATTAGCGAAGATCAGTGTTGATTAGTGTTTCATACCTAATCCTGGCTCACTCGAACGGCCAAAACGCTTGCGTGGTTAACGTCGTATGGCAAATTGAGTTACGTGGGTTTCGGCACTCTCAACGTCGAATTAGTCCTCAGGCATTAGTCATTCGCCTCAAAGGTGACTTCCTGGGCGCGACGGGTCCCGCTGGCATATAATGATCGACTTCATGCGCGGCCAATGCGGCCCACGGAGCGGAATCGCTTTGCCCGCGTTGTCTCTATTCTTCGCCAGGACCAGGAGGCGGTATGGGAACCGTTATTCCTACGTCAGTAACGGCGAATCAAAACCAACTCGGAGTCAATCGAATGTTCAATTCGCTAAATCGACGCGATTTCGTACGCACAACGGCAGTCGCGGGTGCGGGATTTATGCTGGGAGGATCTTTGCAAGAATCAATGGCGGCTCGGAAAAGACCAAAATTCAGAATCTCTTTGGCCGAATGGTCGCTGCATCGAACAATCCGTGCTGGTGAATTGGACAACCGCGATTTTGCCAAGTTCTCCAAGGATGAATTTGGTATCTCAGCCATCGAGTATGTCAATCAATTCTTTAAGGACAAAGCCAACGATAGGCCGTACCTAAAAGACCTCAAGCAGCGCGCTAAGGACGAAGGCGTCAAGACTTTGTTGATCATGATCGATGGCGAAGGCAAGCTCGGTGACCCAGACGATTCGCAACGTCAGAAAGCCGTTCAAAATCACCACAAGTGGGTCGAAGCCGCTAGATTCTTGGGATGTCACTCGATTCGAGTAAACGCAGCGTCAGGCGGATCGTTCGACGAACAAGTTAAACTTGCCGCGGACGGCCTGCGGCAGTTGTCGGAGTTCGCAAGTGATTACCGGCTGAATGTTATCGTCGAGAATCACGGCGGCCTGTCATCAAACGGCGGGTGGCTTGCCCAGGTCATCACCAAGGTGGGCATGGTGAATTGTGGAACACTGCCTGATTTCGGCAACTTTGACCTGGGTGGTGGCAAATCGTATGACCGTTACCAAGGCGTGAAGGAATTGATGCCTTTCGCCAAGGCGGTTAGCGCCAAGAGCCACGACTTCGACGCCGACGGCAACGAAACGAGTACGGACTACGAAAAGATGATGAAAATCGTGCTTAACGCCGGCTATCGTGGGTATGTTGGCATTGAGTACGAAGGTTCTAAGACTAGCGAAGTCGAAGGCATCAAAGCGACTAAAGCGTTGTTGGAACGCATCCACGAAAAACTGGCGTAGCTCGCTTGCGAATCGATCAATTCGCGCGGAGGTCTCGCGTAAGGTTGTGTAGGAACCCACTTCACACGACATGCAAGCAACTTCCTTCTTAACCTAGGCAAGATAGTCTTAAGTTGGGCAAAGAATTCACCGCATTCCGAGCATTCACTGAAGCGATATCGATGCTGGCCTTGACGCGAGTGTCGAAGTTGCGGTATTTCGCCTTATACAAATGTCGCGTGGAGTCGCGACAGTCCAAAGAGTTTTCCACAGGAAGGAGCCGAAGCCATGGAAAGCACTCAAACTTATGCACACGTTCCGCAGCCGATGACAGCGCCACCTACACCCCTGCAACCACAGATCCCCGGGGTCAAGAGGCAGGAAGTTCACCGCATCGCATCAGAGCTGTACAAGCAGCAGCCTGACTGGGTGACTTTTTTCCGTAAGGTCCTGGGCGTAGATGGCATTGCCCGTCAGTTGTTTACGACAGCTCAGGAAATGACCGTGCTCGAACAAAGCGGCGAATATGCTGAAATCCAGCAGATGCTCGCTAAATTGCGCGAACGCGGCGGTAGCCCTCCGGATGCTAGCGAGCCAACTCGGGTGATTACCGTTCGTCTGCCCAAGAGCCTTCATGAATCGTTACGCACCGAAGCTCACGAAAAACGCACGAGCATGAATAAGCTGTGCATTTCGAAGCTTTTGCAGATGGTTGACGGCCAACTTATCCCCAGCGACTGACACGAGGGATAAGGTCACTAAACCAAAAGCGATCGACAAAGAAAAAGCCTATCCCGGAAATCGTCAGTTAGCGTCTGGCGAAGCTGGGATAGGCTGTATTTTTTGTTTCGAAGCGGAGCTATAAGCCGGGTTTTGTACCGGCACGAGGCCGGTGGCGACCATTCCTCTAGGACGACAATTGCTCGTCGCCTCCAGCAACCTACCCGGGAGTTTGACGGACCGGGCCGATCCGCGGCAGCATGCCTGCCGTCTCCCTGCTTGGTCTTGCTCCGGGTGGGGTTTACCTAGCCAGGCGAGTCGCCTCGCCTGCTGGTGAGCTCTTACCTCACCGTTTCACCCTTACCACATCGCCAAGGCGATATGGCGGTCTGCTTTCTGCTGCACTTTCCCTGACCTTACGGCCGGTCGGTGTTACCGACCACCCTGCCCTGTGGAGCCCGGACTTTCCTCTCGCCTCGAGGGCGAGGAAAGTCCGGGCTCCACAGGGCAGGGTGGTCGGACTTTCCTCTCGCCTCAAGGGCCAGCGATCGCCCGCTCCGCTTCGAACCGCTCGTTATACTTCTTACCCTGCCACGTGTC
>CBDUAB010000583.1:0-3901 GCA_965365045.1 uncultured Planctomycetales bacterium | reverse complement strand
TTGAGTACCACCGCACCTTTGCCGAGCTGGGACGCGCCGTGAAGTCTGTGTTGAGTCACCGATCACGAGCCATGCGTGCGTTGATTCCTCGACTTATCACATTGCTCTGCCGAACGTGATCTTACGGCGATCGGCAGATGAGAACTTACCCGCCGTGGCTGAAGCTGCCAGCTTCAATTCCGATGCTGGCAGCATCGCCCACGGGAAACTCACACCTGCCGCTCGCCTAACGATTGGTAAATGAGGAAACAAAGGTAGACCGAACGACTTACGCTGCCATAGCCGCTTGTTTATCGGCGAATTGAATAAACGTTCGCGGGCAGGTAGAATCTGGGTTCTGACAAAACGCATTTTGGTGGCTAAGGGGAGTAAAAGTTGATGGCGGACTTAGCGAACGAGCAAGCTGAATTAGAGGCTGAAGTTGTCGATACTGCTAAATTGTCCGTCGGGGACATGGAATATGAGCTACCGCTGTGCGTAGGAACTGAAGGCGAACGTTCACTCGACATCTCCAAATTGCGGAGCGACACCAATATCATCACGCTCGACCCGGGCTATGTGAACACGGGCTCCACGACCAGCGCGATTACTTTTCTTGACGGCGAGAACGGAGTGCTCCGTTATCGCGGGTATCCCATCGAAGTGCTCGCGCAGAATTGTGACTTTGTCGAAGTCTGTTATCTGCTGATCTATGGTGAGCTGCCGACGAAGAGCGAGATCGATGACTTTCGCTACTCGATCCGCAGACACACGATGATCCATGAAGACATGTGCTCGTTTTACCACGGGTTTCCCCGCGACGCGCATCCAATGGCTATTCTGTCATCAGTGGTCAGCGCCCTCTCAACCTTTTATCAGGACTCGCTTGACACGCGTGACGAACAGCAAGTGAAAGTCTCGGTACACCGGCTCATAGCCAAGTTGCCGACGATTGCGGCATACAGTTACAAAAAATCGGTTGGGCAACCATTCGTTTATCCCCAAAACCATTTGAACTATTGCGAGAACTTCTTGCGGATGATGTTTTCGGTTCCTAGTGAGCCGTTTGAGATGGACGCGGATTCCGTCAGTGCGCTCAATTTGCTTCTGATCGTACATGCCGACCACGAACAAAACTGTAGTACATCCACGGTGCGCATGGTTGGTTCGTCAGATGCCAATATGTTCGCCTCCATTTCGGCTGGAATCAGCGCCTTGTGGGGGCCGTTGCATGGTGGCGCGAATGAAGCCGTCGTGGCAATGTTGGAGAACATCATTGAAGGTGGTGGCAAGGTTAAGAAGTACGTCGACATGGCCAAGGACAGCAAGAGCCAATATCGTTTGATGGGCTTCGGGCACCGCGTCTACAAGAACTACGATCCACGGGCCCGCATTATCAAGGCGGCGTGTGACAAGCTATTGGAAAAAATGGATTTCCAGGATCCCATCTTTGAAGTCGCCCAAGAACTTGAGGAAGTCGCGCTGAGCGATCCCTATTTCATCGAGCGAAAACTGTATCCCAATGTGGACTTCTACTCAGGTGTCATTTACCGGGCGATCGGGATTCCGGTCCAAATGTTTACGGTGCTGTTCGCGATCGGCCGACTACCCGGTTGGATTGCGCATTGGATCGAAATGCAGCATTCCCCGACGAAGCGCATCTGTCGCCCACGGCAAATTTATACCGGCGCGACCGAGCGGGAGTTCGCCCCAGTCGAAGACCGCTAGCACGGCGAGCTACCGTGCTTTCGCTGACAGCATTTGCCGGAGTTATGATCAAGGCCACGCTCCACCAAGCGGCCACTCTCTAGTCCGCCTAACCGAAACAATCTGACCAACTGTTTCTTTTGCGTGTCTTCCACGGTAAATCTTACCGAGCCGGCCGCATCCGTAAAGCCATTCTGGTTTTCGTCATTGAGTACCTTTTCGATACTGACCGATAAACAGACTATTGGGCGTCGCGAACGTGATGCGCTGTTGGTTCTCTTGCACCGAATAGTCATTCGAATCCGTGCGAAACGGGTAGCTAGGCCGAGTCGATGAGTGTTCTAACGAGACATTGTACGCTGTTAGTTGCCCTGACCCTGACTCTTGGCGCCGGTCGATCCGCTGCTGAGTTGCCGGCAGTTGGCCCGCTTCAGGTTATCGAGATTGAACCGGCCCACAACGGTTCGTCAGCACCTGTCGTCAGCGCCGTCGCGATTCGCAAGGGGGGCGATTTGATTGCTGTTGGCGGAGACGATCATCTTGTCCGGATCTGGCACATCCCGAGCGGCCGGCTTATGCGGACACTCAAGGGGCACTCAGATTGGGTACGGACTGTTGAGTTTTCACCCGACGGAGGTTCGCTCGTGACAGCCGGCGCGGATGGACGCGTGTTGCTATGGTCGTTGACCGGAAACCGGCAGCCGCGCGAGTTGTTTAGTCGTAATGCTTGTGTTTTCTGCGTTCGCTTTGTGCAAGATGGAAGTGCAATCCTTGTGGCCGGTTTCGGATCGCTGATGGAAATGCGTGACGTGGCAACAGGGCGACTTATCCGAAAACTATCGTGTCCGTGTTTCGACATGCGGTCCGTTGCGGTGTCACCGGACAATGCGTTGCTGGCGGCCGCCGGACGTAATGGCATCATTCGTCTCTGGACCCTGTCCGACGGTACCAAAATTCGTGATATCAAGGCCCACCGCAAGCGAGTTCGCGCTCTGGTGTTCTCGCCTGATTCTCAACAGCTCATTTCGGCCAGCGAAGATCGTTCGATTCGCGTCTGGAGTATGGGCACTGGTGAACAGGTTGCCGTGCTGCCTCGCCAGCCGGCAAGAGTCTTGGCACTGGCGTTGTTGGATTCAGAGCGGCTCGTCACGTCAGGCAGCGACAATACCGTGCGGATTTGGGATTTAACGACGGCACGCCAAATCGGCAGCCTTGTTGGCCACAGTGGTTCCGTCGCGGCATTGGCACAGGATGGCAACCTGCTTGTCTCTGGCAGTTTTGACACAACGGTTCGACTGTGGGACGTCAGTCAACGTCCAGGACCGACGACTCGACGAAAGCCCCAAGAAGCGAAAAACGATATCGTCAGGTGACGACCCTCGTCGGACAACGAGTGGGAATCGAGATTTCTCGCGTCAAAAATTTCACGGAGGATCCTAGTGACGATCTGGAGTCGATTTCTACGTTTAGCTCGTACGGCGCCTCTGCGCTCTCGTTATGGCCCGTCGACGTCGCGGTTGAATCAAATTGAGCAGATGGAGCCTCGCTTATTGCTCGCGGCGGATGCCTTGCATGTTGGTGCGGTTTATATCGAAGCTGACCTCGGTTCGGACCTTCACGGCGATACGTTCGAAGTCTCGTTCGTTGGTGGCGCGGACCAGACGCAACTCACCCACTTGGTCATTAACGGCGATCAACATGTTCCGGGTCTCAGCCTCGCCGACGTCATTTTCGATACCGCGCCTGGCTCGCTTGGCGCAGACCATCACATTCCGCTCGGCATCGTTTCACAGGACGGCATTGACGGCGTAACTTGGCAGGTTGTTGACGGTAGTAGCCGTCTCGTTTTTGAATTCGTCGGCTTCGAAGCTGGTGATAAGCTGGTGTTCTCTGTCGACATTGATGAGATTCAGGACTACGAAGAATACTACACAGAGGATGAAATCAACAACGGCATCGACCCGATAACGTCAGGTATCGAGTTTCAAGGCTCGTTGCTCGCCGCGGAATTCCGAGCACCACATTTTCACGACGCGACCGCCAGCGCGGAATTCCAAAATAGTTATGACGCGAGTTTGGCAGGTACCGGTTTGGATTTGCCGGCTGATGATGCAGGTGGTCAGCGCGACCGTACGGCAGGCGCGGTTGGAGAAGTCGTCCAAGAGGCATTACCGATTTCCCTGTCGGGTGTCGTGTACGCCGAGATGGGCCACGA
>CBDUAB010000582.1:0-3902 GCA_965365045.1 uncultured Planctomycetales bacterium | reverse complement strand
AATGACGAATTGGATGGCAACATTCGTGTTTCGTCATTCATTCGTCATTGGGTGTTTCGTCATTCGTCATTTTCCCTACGGGCCCGCCGTGCTTGGGATGACCTTGGTTAGACACTCGCCCTGAATCGAGGGGCACCAGTATTTTTCGATGTGCTCGATCACAAGCTCCAGGCCGCGCGCATGGCTGACATAGGGTTTGTCGCGTGGATCGTAGAGACAGTCGGTTAAATCACGACAGAGCACAACATTTTTTCCAAGGTATTTTTGCTGGCGAATGCCGAACGGCCGGCCAAGCACGCACATGTTGGTGTGCACGCCCATCAGCACGACGTTTTGGCGGCCTTCCTGTTCGAGAAAGTTGAAGATTTCCTGGCCGTTGTCACTGATGCCGTCGAAGCCGATGATCTGGATAGCCGGATGCTGATGCCGATCGGTCGGCTTGTGTGGCCTGGCGATTGCGTCGTCGCAACCGGTGACCTTTGCTTCCCCGCGCCTGACGTTGTCAACAATAGGCCACGGTCCTTCGTGTTCCTTGTTGTGGTAACACCAGCGGCCGATTGGAACCGGCGGCTTTGCCGAGATGGCGCCCTTCATACGTGCGCGGTAGGGCGTGTCGTCATAGTGCTTCATGCCGCTGCTCGGTGCGTGAACGATCGCAACGCCATGATCGCGAGCTAGCGAGATAACTTCGTTCATGCGAGGGGCCATCCGCGCGACTCGCATGGCGGCCAGCTTACAAGGATGGTCGGCCCACATGTCGCAAATGATGATAGCGGTTTTGGACGCATTCCACTCGACTGTCTCTTCGATTGCGCGGAATCCATCGTCGTCTTTTTCGCGTCGTCGCCAGACGATCGCGAGCTTTCCAGGCACGGCTGGAATTGTGCGTGTTGACTGCTTTTCCGCTGCTGTCGCGAACCGCGAAAATGCAATGGCACTGACCGTGTGAGCCGCGAAGACAAGTGCTTCACGGCGCGTCAGTGATATTGGTCGGTTCATGATTCATCCCTTTTCGATGGTTGACGAGACTTTCTTCGCGTGGTGATAGTCGTCAAGTATAGTAAACGGCGGCCGGACACTGCTGTTGGAATTGGGTCTCCATGGCCGTAGTCGCAAGTTATTTAGGTCCACGGACCACGGACATGAATCACACTTATATGCCGAAAACTCGTTTTTTCTCCAAAGTCGTTTATGGAAATGGTTTATGACAAGTGGCCGTGGATCCGATTCCCGCCAGCTCCAATCCCTACATTCCGATGCGAGCGATGCTCGCTGCGAATGGCGTCGAAGTCGACTATGATAAAGGATGACTGACTATGTTCGTTGTCACTCCTGTTGTGACGATGCGCAACTAGTTTACATTCGCACGGAAAGGCCGGGCTGCTGGCCGCGACGTTTGTCCGCGCGGTAACCAACAAAATCCCAGCCCGGTCTGGCACGAGGCTTTCCATGCCGCCGTCTCCCGGTAAACGAATCTTCTCGAAATCAACTCAACCGCTGCCGATCGCGCTTGCATCCGAGGATGCCGACCGCGCGCCCTCAGAGGCGCGCAAGTTAGTCGGACGGAGTTCGGCTGGACCTGAAAATCGATTCCGCCTATGGATGTTTCGCTTGGCTGCCGCCATATTGATTCCTACAATCTTGTTCGCCGCGGTCGAGTTTGGGTTGCGAATGTCCGGGACTGGATATCGGGCGTCGTTCTTGCAGCCAGCCGCCGAGAAGCCTGGCCATCTTGCGGATAATTACAAATTTGCCTGGCGTTTTTTTCCGCGCGCCCTGGCTCGAAGCTCCCAACCGATTTTGGTTGCGGAGGAGAAACCCCCGCGGACAAAACGGGTCATTGTTTTTGGGGGCTCAGCCGCCATGGGAGATCCGGAACCGGCCTACGGCTTTCCGCGCATGCTGGAGGTGCTCCTGGAACTGCGGTGTCCCGGACAGGATTTCGAAGTCATCAATGCGGCGGTGACGGCAGTAAACTCCCATGTGGTTCGCTCGATCGCGATGGATTGCCGTCGTCTCGATGCGGATGCGTGGGTCATCTATATGGGAAATAACGAAGTGCATGGTCCTTACGGCGCGGGCACCGTGTTCGGCGGCGAAAACACACCGTTGTGGTTGATCCGCTCCGGTTTGGCGCTGAAGGCGACCAAGACGGGTCAACTGTTATCGGGGCAGTGGGGGCAAACCAACTCCGATTCCGACTCCGACTCCAAAACACCCGAAGCGTGGGGCGGCATGGCAATGTTTTTGGATCATCAGGTGCGTCACGATGATCCGTCGCTGGAACGCGTCTATCGCAATTTCGAAAAGAACCTGCTTAACATTTTGGACACCGGAATTGCCAGCGGAACGCCGGTGGTGTTCAGTACGGTAGTCAGCAATCTCAGAAGCAGTGGTCCGTTCATCTCGTTGCACGGCACCTCCGCATCGACCGAGACAATTCAGAAATGGCAAAAGCTATTCGAACGTGGGTGCACTGCCCAGGCCGATGGACGCTTTGACGAAGCACTGGATTTGTATGAACAGGCGGCTCGGTTAGATCCCGAATTCGCCGAGCTTCAATTTCGGCTTGGTGAGTGCCTCTTGCAATTGGACAAACCGCAACAGGCGAATGAGCATTTTCAACGGGCCTGTGATTTCGACGCACTACGGTTTCGCGCATGCTCGACGATCAATGGCAGAATCGCCAAGGTGGCGGCCCAGCGCAGCGGAAAAGGTGTTCACTTCATCGACGCCAGTCATGCGTTCTCGGAGCAAAGTCCGCAGGGAATCACTGGTGAGGAGTTTCTATTCGAGCACGTGCATTTCAACTTTGCGGGCAACTACCTGCTGGCTAAGCTCTTTGCGGAATCATTGATCGAGGCGCTCGACCTGGAAGCCGTTGCCGCCCAGACCACCGACTGGCCTTCTCAGCAAGAGTGTGCCGAGCGACTCGGATTGACGCTTTATCACCAACATCTCATCCTGCGAGAATTGAGGACGCGTCTGCGGTCGCCACCTTTCGACCAGCAAATCAACAGTCAGGTTCGCGACAGCAAATTGAATGATGAGCTATCTCGCCTCGCCACCGAATCGACACCCAACGCAGCGCGCGACGCCATCAACGACTATCGGCGATTGTTGGAACAACATCCAGACGACTGGGTGTTACGGCAGCAGTTTAGCACACTGTTGGAATCGACCGGCGACCTGGAGGGCGCGATCGAGCAGTGGCGCGAGATCACGGACCAGCTACCCCATTATTCAGAGGGATTCTTTCACCTCGGTCGTCTGTTCAATCGTGCGAAAAAGTATGAGCAGGCCGAACCGGCGCTGAACTCAGCGCTGGCCTTACGTCCGGAATTCGCGAGGGCAGCAAACAGTCTGGGAATTGCTCTTTCACACCAAGACCGATTTCAGGAATCGTACGATGCGTTTGAAAATGCGGTTCGGATCAAACCCGAATACGCCGAGGCGCATTACAATTGGGGACTTGTTTTGGCCAACCAGGGGGATACCCGCGGAGCGGTAAATCGCTATCAAGCGGCTCTTAGCGCCGATCCAGACTACGTGTCGGCGCACGTCGAACTGGGAAAATATTATGCCAATGAAAAGCAATACGACGAAGCCGAGAATCACTATAGTGAGTTGGCACGTGTACAGCCAAACGATCCGAACGCGCGATTGAACCTTGGTCTGTTATTGCTAAAGAAGAATGAAGCAGCTCGAGCTGTACGCCATTTGCAGCGGGCGGTGGATCTCGATCCGACGAGTGACTTGGCGCGACGAGCCCTCGCACGAGCCCAGCAAGAGAGTGAGCGGTAATAGCGATGAGATTCTCACGCGGGCGATCCTTACGAATGAAATCTTGCCACCTTCTTTCATGGCTGCTGATCTTTGGATCTGTATTGGCTTTGATCGGG
>CBDUAB010000581.1:0-3903 GCA_965365045.1 uncultured Planctomycetales bacterium | reverse complement strand
CTGCGGGGAACAAGCAGGATGAAGTTGTCCGACGCGGGAATCAAGCAACAGGACTTGCGCGCTCCACAAGAACCCTACACGTCTCTTATTCAACCATCGTCTTATGCCGTCAGCGAATTATTGCAAGACAACCGCCGTTTGTTGGCTGACGTCGACTTTGCTGGGATAGGGCTGGACGAGCTTTCGGCAACGGCGCGCGAACAGCTTTACCATGACGCGCTCGATCATACGCGCGGCTATCGCGATGTTGCATCACCAGCGTGCGTCCCTCGGAGAGTGGGCACGCCTCAGACCCTGATTCTGTCCGGTCATCAACCTGAATTGTTTCATCCAGGGGTGTGGTTCAAGAACTTCGCGCTTTCCGAATTCGCGCGCGAACACGCTGCCAGCGCGATTCACGTATTGATTGACAACGATGTTTGCCGCCATACGACAATTCGAATACCCACGGGTAGTATCGCGGCACCGGAAATTGCCGATGTGCCAATGGATGCGTCAGGAGCGGTGATTCCTTACGAGGAGCGCATGATTCTTGATCCGCAAACATTTGCCAGTTTCGGCGACCGTGTCTTGGAAATGGTCGGTGAAATTGTTCCCAAACCGCTTGTGAGTTCGCTGTGGACGTACGCGACGAATGCGGCCGAACACCCGCGCCCGTTAGGGCAAGTTTTGGCCGTTGCCCGCCATCGAATTGAGCAAGCGTGGGGCATGGAGACGCTCGAAGTTCCCCTTTCCACCGTGTGTGACACGCCAATGTTCCGGCGTTTCTTTCTCGGAACAGTGCTGAGACTCGGAGATTTCCACGGAATCCATAACGACGTTCTATCTCAGTTCCGTCACGTTTACGGGATTCGCAGTGCGTCGCACCCAGTCCCAGAGCTTCGTTCACGGAATGGTTGGCTCGAAACTCCGTTCTGGTGTTGGACGAAGGATGATCCAACGCGCCGGCCGCTTTTCGGTCGTTATGTTGGTGCAAATCTGCAGTTACAAAGTGACGGAAATGAGAAGGCACTTGAGCTTGAGACTAAAGGCGACATGTCCGCGGCCATCGAAATACTTGCGGCAGCGCGCGAACAAGGCTTCAAAATTCGCCCACGAGCGTTACTGACGACGATGTATATGCGGCTGTTTCTGAGCGATTTGTTTTTACACGGAATCGGTGGCGCCAAGTATGATGAGCTAACGGATGAGATCATTCGACAGTTCTGGCAACTTGAACCTCCGGGATACATGACCTTGACGGCAACAATTCCTTTGCCCGTATCTCGTCCGACCGTCGAGGTTGACGACATTCGGCGCCTGGATGGCTTGTTACGCGATCTGTGGTACCATCCCGAACAACACTTCGACCTGTCCGATTTGGCAGAAGCGGAACGACACCAAGCCACCGCACTTGCGAAGTCAAAGTTACAGTGGATTCAGACGACGGCTGAACGTGGTCAAGGAAAGTATCGATACAACGCCATCGTTTCCACGAATGAAAAGCTGCGGCGATTAGTGGCGCCGCTACGAGGATCCCTGCTTGACGAACGCCAGCGTTTAAGCGAACAATTGCAACAAGCAAACGTACTATCGTCTCGAGATTATTCGTTTTGTTTGTTTCCTGGAGATATGATACGTCAAACACTCCTAGACTTGCTGCACTGACATTTCTACTCTGATCTTTCGAGGGCATCAACTTTTTTCGCCATCCAGGTGGAAGGATTCACACCGTGAGTTTCGCCTTTCGCGCGGGTCAGACGGAATCACCGGAACGGGGCCGATCGTTCGCCCGAGCTGCGGTGGACGCGGATACGCCCAAATTGCCGCCGGGGTTCCGCATCGTGCCTGCTCAAGCAGGCGATCATTTTGCCATCCACGATTTTCTATTGTCTGTGTTTCACGGCCCGACCGAGCGTGAGTATCAGGCTACGCTGGACGAATCGCTTTACGAACCAACAGATCGGTTATTGATCAAACGCGGCGATGCGATCGTGGCGCACGTTTTGGTCAAGAAGCGCATGCTGCAATTGGGCCCGGTGCACGCCGCCACTGGACAGATTTGCGAGCTGGCCGCACTACCCGAGTTTCGGGGTCAAGGATTAGGGTCGGCGCTGCTAAAAACGGCGGAGCACCGTTTGGCCAGCGAAGGGGCTTGCCTGGTAACGGCACGGTCAAGGATGCCGGATTTCTTGCGATCCCGCGGTTGGGGTTCCTACACAAGATTCTGTTTTTCGACGGCAGATCCGCGTTCGCTGCTATCGGAACTGAAGCCCGTTGTTACAAAACCTCTGGCGCTAACCGCAAAACCAGTGAAAGTCCGTATTCGGCTTTGGCGTCAAGTGGAATTGGAAGTGCTGCGTTTGATGCACGAACAAAGCACGAATCAGCGTTTTGGCGTCTGGCAACGATCCGAAGCTTTCTGGCGTTGGTTGATCGTACGACGCGCATATGACCGTATTTACGTTGCCACGACAGGTAAACGTGAGACAGGCTTGCCGCGTGGAAGCAAGATCGTGGCATATGCCGTGTTGTGTGGTTGTGAAATCCTCGAACTAGTAACGCGTGACGCCAACACATCGTTCGGTCAGCAGTTGCTTGCCCGTGTTTGCGGCGACGCGATCGAACAGGGAATGCATGAGTTAACGTTGCATGCGCCCCCCGATGACCCAGCACACGAGTGGTTTAAAGCCGCAGGGAGTCCCCTCCAGCAACCGGAAAACCTCGAACAGCACGCTCTGTTGGCCAAGTTGATGGAACCCATGAAGATGTTGCAACTGTTAACGCCTCTGTTAAAGGACCGTCTCAGCGGCGATTGGCACTTAGCGTTGCACTTAGAACGACAACGACTACTACTGAAACACGACGATGGCAATCTTGAAGTGGTTGACAACGCGACAGCCAGGAATTCTGTTGAACTGTCGACATCCACATTACTCAATTTGATCTGTGGTCAAGTGGATGTTGATCAAGCATTGTCGACCGGCACGGTTGGCGTATCGACACAGGTGGCTGCCGGTCGCCTCGCCAGCTTGTTTCCTCGCTTGCCATTTTCGTGGCCCGCATGGGACGATCGCCCTGCAACGGCGTGAGCAGGCCGCAACCAATTCCTCAGTTCTGAAACACAGAGATCACAGAGCAAACCATGAACGAAAAGCTCTGTGTGCTCCGTGCCTCCGTGTTTTATGAAAACGAAGACAGGCTTCGTTTTAAATGGAGGTGGATGACCAAGAAAGCTTGCTGATTGCCTCATTTTCGTGGTAGTTTGGGAGTGAAGCTGAGTTTAAGGAAGGAAGTAAATTGTGACGCTTGATGTACCTAGTGAATACGAAGATGTCCTTCGCAGGGCTGTTGCCTCTGGTGCCTTTGCGAATGAGGAAGCAGCATTGCGTCATGCACTTCGTTTGCTGGCCGAGCAGCAACAGGATGACGCCGAGTTGATGCAGTTGCCAGAACGAATCGATATCGAAGAGCTGGCGAGTCGGCAGGGAGCAAAACCTTTTCGTGCCAACGATCCACGACCAGTGAATATCTGGCCAGTAGATGAATCAACCGATGAGTTTCTTGTATTCCTACGTGAGAGCCGCCAGGAGGAGCCCCGCCCCGGGGCCACGCAATAATGGAGCGGGTTGTTGTCGACACGGATGTTGTGTCTTTTCACGTCAAGAATGACACGCGATTTGCGGGCTACGCACCCGAGCTAGACGGAAAGGAACTCGTCATTTCCTTTGCATCTCAGTAATATCCTCCGGCCAACCTCGTCAAACGTCACTTGATTTCCGCCGTGATTCCCCCAAATCCAAGGAAGTCCAAAGCGGTACGGGGCTACCGCCAAAGATCACAGCCTCGGTGAGTCAAGCTACGGAAATGTAAGCGTGCACCAGAACCGTTCGTGGAGCGATGTTGACGGGGTGGCCCGGGATC
>CBDUAB010000580.1:0-3905 GCA_965365045.1 uncultured Planctomycetales bacterium | reverse complement strand
ACCCGAAGGAGATTCAACGAAATCGTACAACAATTGGGCTTCGCTGCTTGCCGACGTGATGGTGACTACAAAGCTTGGCATCACGATGCACCGCATCAATGCCCTGTAAGCTGATTTGGCTGTCTTAACGTTCGTCATATTCTCGCTCTTCCATCCAAGGAGTAAATGCGGGCCGTAATTGCCGGCCAATTCGGCGTGTTGTGCGACGCCTTGGCGGGCCGATTAACAGACCCTCACTCCAACTTAAGGCTACCCCTATTGTCTGGGCCGGACGCAAACTCAATTTGTCACGCTTTGCGCGCAACTGCGTTCAGTCTGCATGGACTGACAGCAGTTTGTTGTTCTTCACGCATTTTTCTGGAGCGAATTCTCTTGACCCATTTCGACGCGGTTCGGAGCATTTCGTGCGTTCGATCGATGCCGCCGGAGCGTCGAAACGCAGATTTCAGGTCGCCATTTTCGTGCACGCCGCGGGGCCGACCGAAGCGTGCCAGCGCAAGTTAGGACGACGTTTCGGCGCGTAGATCAATGCCGCCGCTTGCGACAAAAGCAGTTTCGCGGCGGCATACTGCACCTCTTGCGGTGGGTGCGACTGAGAACGTGAGCGGAAGCAAGACTTGCCTTGGAGGGGCTCCAGTACTTGGCGTCGCGGCTGGTAATGGCGAGAGGACGGCGGGGCGACTCATAGGCCGGCTCAAACGAGTCGGCCTTCTTCATGCGCTCACGCCGCTCAGGATTTTTCGTGCTAAATTCTTCCGGTGAGGCTTTTCTCTACGGCGATGCCAACTTGGATGGCGTTGTGGACGATTCCGATTTCAACGTTTGGAACAACAACATGTTCGCCCCAATCGCCGCTTGGAGCAGTGGGGACTTTAATGCAGACGGAGTCGTTGATGTGTCCGATTTCAATGTCTGGAACACGAATAAGTTTCAGGTTGTCAGTCAAGCACTA
Organism: uncultured Planctomycetales bacterium; assembly: GCA_965365045.1. GTDB lineage: Bacteria > Planctomycetota > Planctomycetia > Pirellulales > Pirellulaceae > CBDUAB01. Next base: position 2,953 of record CBDUAB010000580.1, on the reverse strand, counting down.
GCGGTGCCAGAACCAGAGGCTTGTTTGCATTTTGCGGTGGGCATGAAGTACATTCGTGCAACCCGATCGACCACCGGCTTTCGATGCCGTGCGAAACTCGACAAGAGTCGCTATCCGAAAAAAACGATCATCACCGACGACCAAAAAGCCGCAGTTCAGCTGACGCGCAGTCGTGTCTTGCCAAAGTGGAACTATACCATCAAGCCGCGAAAACGCTAAACTCGAAACGTCCAAGTTATTTCTTTCCATCCCCTTAGTGATCAGTTCTCGGTTGTTTGATACTCCAACGGATGGTATCCACGTGCAAAAAGTCGCGATATTTGTCGACGTCCAAAACATTTACTACACGACCAGGCAAGCCTTCGGGAGGCAATTCGACTATCGAGCTTTCTGGTCACGGGTGAGCGCTGACCGCGAAGTCATCGCAGCATTCGCGTATGCGATTGAACGAAACGATGGTAAACAAAAGGCGTTTCAACAGATTCTTCGTGACATTGGGTTCGAAGTGAAACTGAAGCCGTATATTCAACGCAGCGACGGTAGTTCAAAGGGTGATTGGGACGTGGGAATCACTCTTGACCTGATCGAGCAAGCCGAAATAGCTGATATCATTGTATTGGCATCGGGCGACGGCGACTTTGATTTGGCGCTCGATCGAGTTTATACCAAGTTTGGGGTATCAACCGAAGTTTACGGTGTCGAGCAGTTAACGGCGGGGTCGTTGATCAAAACGGCGAATTTGTTTTTTGCGATTGAGAATGAGTTGCTGTTGTGTTGACTTTGATCGCTAACGTACTCGGGGCCTGCGGACTATCGAAGCTGGCGACAAGAGGTAGGGAGGGCCGTTTCCGCGAAATCCATACGTTTGCAGCGCGGATTGAAATACGACCGATTTTTGAACTAAGCCGAGTCCCGGTGGCGACGCCCCGTTGGGAGGTGAGTTTTTCCAAAGTGGTTCTCGCCATTGGCTATCAATCGAATCGTGTTCGTTGTTCAAGGCCTCCATGTCGTGGTGTCTTCCCTTCGATTTTTCTCACGGCGGCTGGATCAGGAAAGTTGAGCAGTTCACGAGGAACGTTGCTCGAAGGACGGTCGGAGATTATGCTTTCTACAAGATCACCAAGACCGCTTGAAAAGTGGACTTGGCCGGCTTGACCGAAATGTGGAATTCATTCCAGCGACCTGTTTGGGAAAGACCATCCAACATGGCAGATCTCGAAACCAAGAATGCTCTTGTAGAGGTCGGCTGCGCTTACTGGTTCAACGACAACGAGGAGGTCCGAAGTCCGTTTCCTGTCGAGATCCAATCCGAGGTCAAACGTCGCGCTCAAAAGGAGTTTCTCGACTTCTTGGCAAGCCTGGCGGAGGAAGATGCGCAAGCCATGAATGACGACGAGATGGTCAGTATCTTTGAGGGCTTTCTGTTTCGGGCGGGGCTCAAGATGATCGATGAGGACGACCTGGATCTCGCGCTGACCCTCAATTATCCCTTCATGCCTCGTGTCGGCGACTTGGTAAACAACGAGAATAAGGGTGAGAGTTGTGTGATCGAGCGAAGAGTGGAATCGAAAGAGGACAAAAAACCCTTCATGGTCGTTGTATTACAAGTCGTTGAATCGAAGGAAACTTGGCAGACGGAGTTCGTGCTTCCGACTTGACCGGTTCTTGTTCGTTGTCGAAGAAATGCTCAACCCAATGCCAAGAACCGCGCTCGATAGAGTCATGTTGAACCCATCGGCTTTGGTCCACCGAGCAGGCGACTTGGGTTGCCAAATGGTCCGTCGAATCAAGAGAAAACGCCCAAGAAATCTTGGTCGCGTCTTATTCGACGCTGAGGCCGATGCCACCGAAAGCACGAAACATGAGCTCCGGATTAATAAGTGTTTCACTCCATAGGCCAAAGGATCGGTCGGTTCTATGATGCCGCCAAAGGGTAACTCGACAGGCTGTCGTCTCACACCAGCCGCTTTGTGAGCGGACAAAGATCAGTCGCCCAACGAAACGCGAGACCTGATTTCCTCGTACAGGTCTAAGGGCAACGGTCCTCGCGACGCGACGGCGAGATTTTCGGCCAGATGCTCAGAATTACACGTGCCGACGATGGTCGTGTGGCAGTGTGGGTGGGAGAGGGTATAACGCAGGATCAACTCGGCGCGTTGCATGCCCTCAGGAAGAACTTCATCGAGCTTTTCCCGCTGCCAAATGTCATTGAGCGCTGGCCGCTGGATCTCGGCATCGGGTCCGCCGTGAGCGATGCCACCACGTATGATAATGCCTGCCCCGGTATCGGCCGCTCTCGTGATCAAGTCGTGTTGTTGCGGGGCCAGACAGGAGTAGGGAATCTGGAACGTGTCGAACACGCCAAGGTCTATCAGGCCAGGAAGGTGCGGCAGGGAACTGGAAACGCCGATGAACCTGATGATGCCTTGATCGCGAAAGTCCATCAGCAACTCGATCAATCCTTCGCGCAGGAGCGTTTCAGCGTCGCTTCCGTGGAATTGCAGGACATCTACGTAATCGGTGCGCAGACGCTGCAAGCTGGTCTCGATATTTCGCTGAACGATCTCCTTCTTCCAGATGTGGTCGATCTTCAGATCATCTTCCTGTTGGGTGTAAACGCAGCCGCACTTGGTCGCCAGGTAGAACTCGCTGCGCCGGCTACTGATATACTGGCCGATGCGCTGTTCGCTGATCCCATAGTCGGGCGAAGTGTCGATGAAGTTGATGCCTGCATCGAGCACTGAGTTGAGCAGCTCGTCGGCAGCTTCCTCACCGACCACGCGCACACCCCAAGTCTTAGGCCCGCGTAGCCCCATGCTGCCGTACCCGAGTTGGGTCACTTCAAGACCGGTTCGGCCAAGGGTATTTCGCATCATTGACATTCAACTCCGCTGCTTCGGCTGGATCAACGGCTCGCTCGCGCCCGCGAAGCGCGAACACCAGGCATTGCGAA
>CBDUAB010000579.1:0-3907 GCA_965365045.1 uncultured Planctomycetales bacterium | reverse complement strand
GTCGCCATGACGGGTGAAATCACGCTGCGCGGGAAAGTTCTTCCCGTGGGTGGCGTCAAGGAAAAGGTATTGGCGGCGCGGCGCGCCGGAATTGACAAGATCCTTCTGCCCAAGCTGAACGAGCGCGACTTTCGCCGCTTGCAGTTAGCCGCCGAACAAGGAGGCGGCCTTGGCTTGTTACTGCGTCCGGCATGTCTGCGCGGCAAGCCAACTTGGGCCGACATTCAATTGCTGATAGAGCCAATACCAAGCTTCAATCCGCGGGAACAAACTCATACCCATGCACTGTTCAACGCCGGTGCTTTAGAAAAGGCCCCACCGCTACGGCGCCGGTGGCGAATTACGCTACTACGTTGCCGCGGAGCAGCGGCTGACAAAACGCTGCTGTTGGAAATGGACGAAACCACAGGCACGCTGCAAGAAATCACAGGCCCATTCGAAACAGGGGCACTCGAAGCAGGGGCATCCAATCATGAAACGAGTGCTTTGCCTTTGGCTGCCCAATTGGCCCGTCCAACGACTCGCCGTCACTCAGCCCGAGCTTGAGAAGCAGGGTATCGTCTTGCACGCACACGACCCGCGCCGTGGCCAACGAGTCAAGTACTGCTGCGATATTGCCTGGGGCCAAGGAATACGTCCCGGCATGGCTCTCGCAGAAGCCACCGGGGTTCACCCGCACACCGATTCACACCACGGACCCGTCGACCGTTTTCGCACAAAGTCCAAACTACATCTTGCCGAACACGATCCATTATTGGATTGGACGGCACTTGAAAGCTTGGCCACATGGTGCCAGCAATTCAGCTCATTAATCGGTATCGAATCCACCAACGAACCATCCAGCCTATTCATGGATGTTACCGGATCCGCGCCTCGCTTGGGTGGTGAGCAAGTGCTCGCGCAACGAGTTGCTGTCGCGAGCGAACAACAAGGCTATCAAACGCGTGTCGCCATCGCGGCTACGATTGGGGCTGCTTGGGCGCTGGCACACGAAACAACTTCGCCAGGAACCTCCATTTCCGCGGAACAAGTAATTGTTCCCACCGAGCACACAACGACTCAACTTATTCCGCTGCCTATTCACGCGTTGCGACTTTCTGCCGACACCGTCGAGCTACTGCACCAACTTGGGATCCGGCGGATTGGCCAACTGCTGCAGCTGCCGCGAAAATCACTACACGCTCGATTTGGCGATGAACTGTTGTTGCGGCTGGATCAAGCCTGCGGGCAAGTGCCCGAAACTATCGTCGCCCACTCTCCTGCTGAGCCACTACAAGCTTCGTGGCAATTGGAATACCCAACGGCTAAACGAGAAATAATAGAAAAAATGACGCAGGCCTTGGCCGAACAGCTATCGGTCCGCTTGCGGCAGCAGGATCGCGAAGCGGTCCAGATCGAATATCGCTTGTCCCCAGTGTCCGGAGCGCCAACCACGATTCGTGTCGGGCTCTACACAACAACTGCCAGCGCGCAGCATCTTTTTGACTTGCTGCGCATGCAACTAGAAAACAAATCACTCGGTGGTCCGATCCAGCAGGCCACTTTACAAGCCACCATCGCGGTCGCCCGCAACGATCAACAACATCGTCTGTTTGCCGACTCCGACTCATCACCCTCCGACTCATCATTAACGTCACGGCAACTGGCATACTTGATCGAACGGCTCAGTAGCCGCTTGGGCCGAGATCGTGTGGTATCGGCGCGCCTATCGCGAGAACCTCAAATCGAACTCGCCTATCGCTACCATCCACTCACTGGCAAAGGAAAACTTCCGGCGGCCAAATTTTCGATGGCACCTCACACACGAAACCAACATCAGCTACCTGCGTATTGCCGCCCTTTGCTGCTGATCCATCCGCCCTTAGCAGTGCAAGCGGTCGCGATCGCCCCCTACGGACCACCGGTTTCGTTTCAATACCAAAACAATACACATCAGATCATCGCCCAATGGGGTCCCGAACGAGTGGAAACCGGTTGGTGGCGTGGCTCCACAATCCGCCGCGACTATTACCGTGTCGAAGACCAACACGGTAGCCGCTTTTGGCTATTTCGTGACTTGCGGGGAGCGGCTTGGTTTCTACATGGAGAGTTTGTCTAGACACGCGTAACGACGATGGAAATAGTTCTTTTGCAACCTCCAAGAAAAGACCCCCACGAGCTTGCTCGCGGGTGAATCAGGCTGAGCAGCTACAGACACGAAGCCAAGAAAAGACCCCCACGAGCTTGCTCGCGGGTGAATCAGGCTGAGCAGCTACAGATACCGCCAAAGACGATTCAATCCACTTGCACGGCTTTCCGACGCTATATATTATAGTGAACAAATGTACATAATGGACATATATTCACTTATCCAATTGGAATCACCATGCTGCTCCTACCTATTTATTCCGGCGTGGATCTCAAGCCCGCTTTTTGTCTTCGTTATTCTTGGTCGGGCTGGCCAGCGGCGCATGTGGCCTTCGACAATTTGTGTGGTCCAGAAATCCTTGATGATGTCACAGCGCTATGGGAAAAGGACGGGCTTCGGCTGTTGGAATACAAATGGTCTTCCGAAAAAATACAGCTAACGTTTAGCACGACGCCCGACGTCTCACCAGTGTTCCTTGCCAGCCGGGCTAAAGGACGCTTGCAGTATGCTTTGCGAAAGGCCGGTACCCCTCAGAATTTCAGCCGAAAACTGTCGGTGCGGTCGATAGGAGACAATACGGCCGAGCAAGTGGAAGCCTATATTACAAAACAAGTGCGCAAGGAACGATTCGTCGATCCCGAGTTCGCAAGGAAGATGCAGGAGTTTACCGTTATCGATCCCAAGGTTGACCTATCAAAACCTAGCCATTCTGGAAGTGGACGCTATTGGTACAATCTGCATATTGTTATCGAGGTTGTGGAAAGATTACAAACGTTGGACTTAGGTCAATTGGAAATCGTACGCGACGGTTGTCTCAAGATTGCCGTCAAGAAAAAGTACGTGATTTCGCGCCTTTCGGCAATGCTTGACCATCTACATCTGGCTGTCCGAGGCGATCACGCCCAATCGCCGACAGATGTCGTTCTTGCATTTCAGAACAACCTTGCGTTTCTGTTAGGTCAGGAAAAAGTGTGGCACGAGACCTTTTACGTTGGAACATTTAGCGACTACGGCATGGGAGCGGTTCGCAACGGGCCGTCGATCGTCTGTAGCAATCTAACCTGATTCACCCGCGAGCAAGCTCGTGGGGGTCTTGTTTCTTTGGTAGTCCTTTGTAGCTGGCAACCTGATTCACCCGCGAGCAGGCACTTCCACAACAACAGAATAGCCAACCCCCACCAACTCCCCCCGAATGTATTCCGAACTTCACTGTAAAACGAATTTCTCCTTTCTTCGCGGCGCATCGCACGCTGACGAATTGGTCGAGCGCGCGACCATGCTTGACTATCATGCGCTGGCGATAACGGACCTGAATTCGCTCAACGGAGTTGTTCGCGCGCACACGGCTGCCAAGGAAACTGGACTCAAGCTCATCATCGGCGCGGAAATTACTCCCGAGGATGCGCCGCCCGTCGTGTTGTGGGCCACTGACCGTGCGGCTTATGGTCGCCTGACACGATTGATTACAGTCGGACGACGCCGCGCGCCCAAAGGCGAATGCTGCCTTTATCTGGCGGACATCGCCGCGCATGCCAATGGCCTTATGGCGGAAATTGTCTGCTCTGGTTGATTCATCATACGTAATGAATAATTGACCGCCTCAGCAATGCCGTCTGATGAATCAATAAGAGTACCGTCAAGATCAAAAATAATTGTATCAAATTTCACTAAAATAGACGCTCTACTTTCCCAATCACCTTATCTAACTCTAACGAGTAAACTTCTTTCACTATTCCGAGTTGAAGGGCTTCTTCAGCTGGCATCCGGTCCTCGCCGCTG
>CBDUAB010000578.1:0-3909 GCA_965365045.1 uncultured Planctomycetales bacterium | reverse complement strand
TGACTCCCACCAGACTGGCCGGTTCACCTTCGCGCAGCTCCGCCGCAGTGCACATTTGCGACATGTCTTGATAGTCACGCGGGAATAGAAAAAGCAAATCACGCGCGGTGATGATACCCAATTTCTCGTAGCGTGCCGCACGTTGCGGCCCCACTCCCGGTACGTATTGCACCGGTGTGAGAAGCTGCAAATCAGTCGAATCGTCTTTATTGACGGTGGCGGATTTGTCAGTGGCGGACATTGGCGTAGCAAAGAGATCCTTTAGCCGGTTGTTAACAACTCAATATCAGCGTGCGTAATGCTGGGACGTCTTGAGGACAATGATTAATCGGACAGCGCCACTTTGAGCAGGCTATACCGTCGCCGGTTTGGATTGTCCGTAGCGACAAGCTGCCAGCTTGTCGGTCCGCAAGCTGGCAGCTTGTCGCTACGGACATTCTTAACTGCCTGCGCCTATCAATGAGAACACCGGTCGTCAGCGAACCGCTCGGCGGCGCTCCACAACAAACGGTAATGTGACCGATTTTGGTGCCGTAGCGCGCGGCTGGGAACGTGAGATGTCGACTTCAAACGGTTTCGCAATGCTGTTACCTACGACATCTTCTAGGGTTGTCGCCACCCGCAGCAAACACTCGCCGGGTGACCATTTCTCAGTTGGCATGAACGACCATCGCGTTTCGAGGTCCGCCAAAGTCACTCGGCCGTCAATTTCCAGGCCATCACCATCGATCACCTGAATCACATGCTGTAGCATGGCGTAATCCAGCGGCTCGCCGAAAGTGACAGTCAAGACTCCAACAGTTCCGGCCTGCGGCGATTTGATCTTCCAGCGATTTGGCGACGGTTGCACTACGTCCGGCGGGCCAACGTGAAACACCTTGTCCGCCGGCTTCGCAAGCGGTTTGCCATTTGCGTCGCGCCACGACGAATCGATCCACAGCCGGTAAGACCGCCCCGATAGAAGAGCCGGTCCGGCGTCCTCACGTGGCTTGAGCCCCCGTTTGACGCGGCCTGGGTCCAACAACAGCATTAAACGGGTACCATCGCGACTCCAAAGTTCCTGCTCGATCTCCAAAAACGGCAATTCCACTGGTTCATTGGCGGAATCCAACAGTCGAACGTGTCGATAGACGTCGCCCTGACGCATCGGAGCCGAGAACTGCAGGTAGAATCTCAAGAGGTTTTCCGGCAGTTCCGCTGCGGATGGATAGATCGCCACGAGGCGGGTCGGCTCCGTTTCCGGCGACGGAATTAACACTGTGCATTCGGCGATAACGCGTTTAGGATCAAGATGAAATCTTGCCGCATGCCGCAAGCCGGGCTTCAGTGGAAATCGTGGATGAAAGACCGCACCGCTGTCGGTCAGCTCATATTGGCCGAGCAAGGCAGGTGGGGCGGAATCCGACTTGGAAACCACGCGCACAGGAAAGAACGCGGACCAAGGCCGCTGCTTCAGTCCGCTACGCAATTGTTCGATCTGCTGACGCGATAGTCCATCAAGGCGGATGGTTTGTCCGCCTTTTTCGTCAACACGCAATTCGATCCGCGGACCTTCACTCGCGCAACAGGAAGCGGCACCAGTGTAATAGGAAGTGAAGACCAAAAGAAACGCCCAGGCAAAAACCATTTTGGCTGGGCGTAATCGAGTAACAATCATCGTCGCATCACACGCCACGGAACTCACGGCAAAGCGATCGTTCTTAAGTGTTCCTTGTCATCGTCGGCAATGAGAGCTAATGCGCTGTCATCGTCGAGCCGATCCAATTGCAACACTCCTTCTAATTCTTTGATCGTCTCATAAGGCAACCCGGCGGTACCGCCACCCGGGACACGCTCCGTAATTTCGTCAATCTCAGCGAGGTCCGCCGTGGAGATCTTCATGACGCCTCGGCTGCTGTTCGCCATGAGGATGAAATCCTTGCCATCCTTCTCGTAGACGAACATGTCGAGCGGTCGGTTTCTATTCCCCAATTCCGCGACGGTCGTACCGCGAATTTTTTTACCTGATTGGAGATCCGCAACCGGAATCTTGACCAAAGGAGTACATGTGTACGCCGCCAATAAATGGGATTGTCCGTCAATGTCGTACGCCGCAAACGTGCGTACGGGAGATCGTGTTTCCAACTGGCCGTGAGCACCATGGAAGATCTCGACACTCGTTCCGCCATCCGTATGATCAAACGGATAGGCGACCGAATGCAGTTTAGAGGCGAACTCTTCATTGGACAGACCAGCGATGTAGAGATAGCCATCAATGAAGGCCAAATCCGTAATCGTCTGCATACGCTGATTTCCACGACGGTCTTCGCGACTTTCCGGGGCATTTGGCAAAGTCGCTTTGCCGTGCGTTACGTTCTCAAGGGACACTTCGGCGATGTCACCGCCCGGCGAAACCTTGAAAATGATGACCGATGCCGCCGCACCACTACCACGCGTTACAGCCAAGAACGCGTTGCCGCTGTCGGGGTTCACGGCCAAATCGACGATGCGAGTATCATCCGACTCGGTACCCAGCATCGCAGCGAGTTTGCCGCGAATGTCGTCGACGGAAATCTCACCGCCCGAACCAGAGTCATTGATACTGACCGCATAGATGGTGGCCGCCATCGGATCGCTAATAAACAGAACGCCTTCAGGCCCAAAAGCCAACGGGCCACCTGAAGTCAAATGAACCGCGCCTTTCTCGAGACCGGCGGCCCATGAGCCGGCGGAAACAACTGAAATGGCAAAAAGTGTCAAGAACGCCTTGCGAAGCATGACGACCTCCTTATCCAAAGGTGTGGGAACGAGACAATAACACGCTCCATCATTATCCAGTCTTTACCGACGGACGCAAGAATCGCGCAACCGAAATGACTGGTCCATTTTGCGGAAAAATCTCGCCGAGAAAATGCGCGACATCCATTGAATTAGCGAAACATAATCGAAGGCACGGGGTTGCCTGCGGTCAGCGTCAACGCCCCACCGGCAGAGCCGTCGAAATTCGTTCTAGAGATACGCCCAACGTCGCCGTGGAGATTCGGTCAAGCAGATCGGCTGTACCCATGACGTGAACCGTGCGGTGGATATGCTTGATTGTTTGACCGCTTGCCAATTCCGCCGCCGGCGAAGACGATTCCAGCTCGTAAAACGGCCCCAACGGTTTCGCTCCCGGTGCGGGAGGTCCGTCGTTGTAACTGTTGGCAACGTCGCCGTCGTAGGGATTATCTTGAATCTTCCACGCCGAATTGACGTAATCCGTCGCCCCGTCCGGAAGCGTGAATTGCACGATTGTTAGCGATTTTTGTTCCGCATCGTAGCTACCCAACACAGGGCGGCAACGGCGCCGACCAATCCCAATCTTGCCGCGGTGTTTACCGTCACCGGAAAAGAACACCACGTTATCATCGGCCCGCAACCGCGATTTTGGAATGCTGCCAAAATAATCCGCGTTCACACGTGGTCCAAGCTCGCTATCGCTACCGGTGCGAATCGGTACGACCACGGTCGTCATCGGTGACGGATTCAACATGCCCAAGATCCAAATCGATAACAAACCCGTCTCCTTACTCCAGGTTCGTTGTCCGGTGTTTGTAATGCGATTGATCGACTCAAAGGCCACGGCACGAGGGCCAGCGGATACACCAAGGGCCTGTTGTGTATCCGCGGCGGACAACAAGCGGATCTCCCGATCCACGCGCAAATCAAACTTTGCGCCGGAATAATTCTGCAACGTCATTTCATGTCTGAAATGTACAGTACTGTCCGTTTTCCCGACCACTTCATAAGCTTCGGTGTCGATTGGCGCTGGCGTCTGCCAGTTATTCAAATCAAAGGCCGCGCCCGGCTGAAAGAAGATCGAAAACTGCCCGCCTTCAGGTCCAAGCCAAAAACGATCTTCACCGCCAAAGGCATTGATGTGCTTCTGCA
>CBDUAB010000577.1:0-3912 GCA_965365045.1 uncultured Planctomycetales bacterium | reverse complement strand
CACAGTTTCCACGTTGTCGTCATTCTCAAATAGATGGCAGTGGAATTCGGCGGGGACATCCGTGATCGCGGGGATCTTGTATGTGGTTGGCGAGTACGATAGTAACATGCCGCGGTCGTCGTAAACGAGAGCTTCGTTGGTAACCCAACCCATGCCTTGAATGAAACCGCCCGTAATCTGTCCCATATCCACGCCAGGGTTGATCGAACGTCCAATGTCGATCAGCAGATCGACACGACGGACGGTCAGATCGCCGGTGAACCGATCGATGGACACTTCGGAGATGGCGGCTCCCTGTGTAAAGTAAAGGAACGGATGACCTTTGCCCGTCTCGCGATTGAAGTCGACTCCCGGCGTCGCATAAAAACCACGTGCACCTAAGTCCACCCTTTCCAGCCGCGCGAGTTTTGCCAATTCGCCAAATCCAATCCGAGCATCGGGCGCACGCTGGTCGTAGACTTCGCCCTGAGAAAAAACCACGTCATTCGGTGAGGGAATCAACCCGCGTGCGGCATCCGCAAGTTTTTGTGCTGCGAAGTCCGCCAGGCGCCGCTTGATCTTGCGACAACCGTCCAGAGCCGCGGCCCCGTTCAAATCCGTTCCGGCGGACGCAGCCGTGGGCGAAGTATTATTGTTTTTTTCTGTCGAAGTCGGCATCAGTATCACGGAATCGGCAGGCAAACCAAACTCGTCCGCGACAAGCTGACGAATTTTCGTATTGAGGCCTTGTCCCATCTCCGTGCCTCCGGTTGACACTTGCACCGTGCCATCAGTGTAGATGTTGACCAACGCATTTCCTTGGTTGAGGAATTTGCTAGTGAATGCAATCCCGAATTTCATGGGTGTCATCGCGATACCGCGCAAGGTCACCGCGTTGCCACGGTTCGCTTCGATGACCTGACTGCGTCGACGTTTGTAGTGCGACGTGGCCGCCAGCGTCGACATGATCTCCGGCAGATGGTTGCGACGAAAGATCTGCCCGTACGGAGTTTCGTTCCGCTGATCGACGCCATACAAATTTCGCATCCGTACGTCGAAAGCATCTAAGCCAAGATATTCGGCGATCCGCTGGATCACGTTCTCGATGGTTATCATCCCCTGTGGGCCGCCGAATCCGCGGAAGGCCGTATTGGGAGGCGTGTTGGTAAAACACACCCGTCCACGGATGTCAATGTGCGGGATGAAATACGCGTTTTCGGCGTGGAGCATCGTGCGTTCCATGACGTTTAGTGACAGATCAGCCGCCGCTCCGCCATCGGAATAGAATTGAACGTCGAACGCTTGAATGATGCCTTGTGCGTCAAATCCCACGTTCCACTGCGCTCGATACGCATGCCGCTTGCCAGTCACCTGCATATCATCATCTTTAGAATAAACAACACGTGCCGAGCGTCCGGTTTTGTGAGCGACGAGGGCTGCCATGATTGCCGGAATCGCGGCCTGTGTTTCCTTGCCACCAAAAGCTCCTCCCATGCGTTTGCAGATGCAGACGACTTGGTGCATGGAGAGCCCAAGCACCTCGGCCACGACCGCCTGGATCTGAGTCGTGTTTTGAGTGGAAGAGTGAACTACCAATTGGCCGTCTTCGCCCGGAACAACCAGTGCCGCTTGTGATTCGAAATAAAACTGCTCTTGGCCGCCGATGTGGAATGTGCCCTCGATCTTGTTGGCTGCGGACGCCAACGCCGCGGACACATAACCGCAATGGATTCGCCGTGCCGGACCGATAAATCGTTGCTGCTGAATTGCGTCTTCGATCGAAAGTGTCGGTATGCCGGCCTCGACGCTGATGTGAACTTCACGGCGCGCTCGAGCAAGGATCTCACGATTCTCCGCCGCAATCACGACAACGGGTTGCCCAACATAGAGGACTTCGTCGCTGGCCAAAAAGGGCTCGTCGGAGAGCAACGGCCCAAAGGTCTTGTGGCCGCGAACATCTTCATGTGTCAACACGACCACGACACCTGGCATGTTTTTCAGACGCTGTGTGTCAATCGAAACGAGCTTGCCGCATGCCTCGGGACTGCCAACAAAACCGACCTGGAGTTCGTCGACGCGAGGCGGCAAATCATCCAAAAAGTCCGCTGCGCCGGTAACGTGACCACGTGAGGAATCGTGTGGGATTGGTTTACCAACACTTGACATTAGTTTGGTCCTCTCGGTTTTGGCATGCCACCTCCGAGCTCCGCTCGATGGAGCACATGATTCTACACTAACCCATATCGACAATTGAACATGCAGCTCCCCTCCGAGTTCTGCTCGGTTGAAGCAATGATTCGATGAGTGCCCGTCAATGGCCAATCATGCGCTCCACCGAGCAGAGCTCAGGCGGGGGCGGGATCGTTTCTCTTTCCGATTTAGTGCAAAATCACTCGCTCCACCGAGCAAGCTCGGAGGGGCCGGCCGAGATGTGGGCAAATCTAAACGCGCAAGCGAGGGGCTACCGTGCATTTTTTGCAAAGTCCGTTCCTGCCCCCCCCTCTCCAACGCCCGCACAACGGAATAGCGGGGGAGAGGGAAGAGTGAGGAGTGGTCAATTCTTATCTGCCGGTCACCTAGCCCGCATTTCTCACAGTAGGCCGAAACGAGGTCGCAAAGCCTTGCCGGAACAGCGCGAACGCAGTTTTCCCCGTTGATACCGTGTTCGCGAAAATAGCCGCAACGCAGCGACCAAAGTTCCGGCAGAGTCTACGTTTGCTCGTTCCGGCCACAAACGTGTGAGAAATGCGAGCTAGACGGGCCAATTCTTGCGAATCAAGTCACGAGATTCCTTCGCGGCGTTGTGCGCCAAGTTGGTATATTGGGACAATGGAGATTTACTGGCTTTGGCGAAGCCAGCTTGATTTCGTACGCCGTCCGCCGATTTCTCGAATTAATACGAATCTTTTTGGACTGGTATTCACGTTTTTGTCGCATGTACATAGTGGAAGGTCGGGCGCATGTTCGCGGCTTTCGCTAGCGTCGGAAAGAGATTTAGACCGCGGCCGGGTGAAATCCGAGGTTTTGTACGATGGCCGTCCGAGGCCGTCGGCAGTAGTTGGCGATCGACGGCCTCGGACGGCCATCGTACCATTACCTCGACTGCTAACTGGGCGCGGTATATGAGCGGGCCATAACGCTCAAAAGATCAACCAAAGGATAAATCCATGTCAACTCAGTCGGTCTCATCGCGACTCGCCAATCTGCAATGTCAACTTCGGAATCGACGGTTGCGTCGCCTCCCGAACAAGCGGACGAGGCGTTCGATCGCGGCGCCCGAGAGCCTTGAGTGTCGGCGATTGCTAGCTAGTGACTTTGGTTTTGATGGGGGCGGTGCGCCAGGCGATGAGCCGTTCCCTGACACATTTACTGTTGCGGGAGTCAAATGGGAGGACGTCAACGCCAACGGTGTTCGCAATCAGGGCGAACCGGGCTTGGCGGATGTCACCATATATTCCGACGTGAATCGCAACGGGCGCTTGGACGATGAAGAGCCGTGGACGACCACTTCGGATGACATCGGTCCAGATGGCGTTGTGCGGCCGGGGTCCTATGAATTGTCCGGCTTGGATCCGGGCGTTCATATTATTCGCGAAGTCGTACCGGACGGCTTCATTCAGACCTTCCCGCAAAGCTTTGATCCAATTCTTCAAGCAGGTGATGGTCAGGAGGATCCGTTCGCCACCGTGCAGCCTGACATGTTGCGACTCGATGGCATGGAACCGCTGTTCACGGAAGTCGCCCTGACAATCCATCCATTCTGTTTTGCACCAATCGAAGTCGACGTGCGCGGGAGTCACCCAGGGTTGCTTGTGCTGAACGAAGACGGCCCGCAGATCAACGGATGTGGCGGTGATACATCTGTATTTGCAGTGACGATCTTTAATCTAGATCGGAATAATCCCGATTCGGCGGTTGAGTTTGTCGACCTCA
>CBDUAB010000576.1:0-3916 GCA_965365045.1 uncultured Planctomycetales bacterium | reverse complement strand
GCACTTGCTTGGGGCGCCTTGCCTTACCTCCATTGTAACGGCAAATGCACCGTTTATGCCATTAATTTCAATTATTACAATTCTGCGAGCAACGACTGGAATCCTTCAAACATCCGTCCGGCGGAGCTTTTGCCCGCAAAGCAATCCGAAAACCGTGATTGCTGTTGGATTTGCGTGAAATCGACTGGCCGATTGTTCATCTCTAAGCTTTCACCGCTAGCCAAGAGAATCAATCCTCTGTTGCGTCGCTGGCGCGATTTTTCTACAAGCATCAAGTCACTTTTTGCCTCGGCGCTTTGGCCGCCATTCGCGCAACGCTCTCCTAACTCATGCTCCGCACGCTGGCTGCTTTCAGTTGGATATACCTATCGATCGGAATGGCTGCCGATTTTGTACGCGCGGAGTCCTTTCCGTACGGTGCGTACGTCAAAACGAACGCCGCTTCCGTGCGGAGCGGGCCGGGAGCGGAATTCTACGCTACCGACCGATTGGACCACGGTTCTCGCGTCGAAGTGTATCGCCATGATGGCCGCTGGGCTGCCATTCGACCTCCAGACGGTAGTTTTAGTTGGATTCCAGTCGACGCCGTGGAATTGACCGAAACGGAACCACTTGGCAGAGTTATTTCGATGGACATCAAGACGCGCATCGGCACGCGTAGCGGCGACGAGCACCATGTTGAGTTAGTGCCGCTACAGAAAGGTGAGATCGTCGAGATCTTGGGCGAAAGGCGGCTTAAAGGATCGTCGCGGAGGTGGTACAAGATTCTGCCATGCGCTGGTGAATTTCGTTGGATTCGGCGTTCTTCGCTAGCGCCAATCACCAACGACGTTGTGATGGGCGCGAGCCAAGACGATGGCGTTCGTTTGGCGCAAAACATCGATGGCGTTCCGACACCCGGCGATTCGGATCGCCTGGATACCAGCGGCGGTGATTGGAAGCTCGACACGGCGGCGGCCGAGCTTGAGCTGCAACCGGGTCCAAATAACGAGGAGATTGAATCCCGGCGAGACGATCGTGCGCCAATTAATGACGACCGTGCGCCAACCAATGACGTGCCATCACCGGAACAATCTGGTTTCCGGGCGATAACCACGGACGATCTTCAAAACGCCGGTCCGGTCACCGCACGCCCAACATCTACATTGGACGATGTGAGCCTCGCTCCTCGCCGACAGCGGACGACCAGTCCAGAAATCTTGCGACAAGAACTTTCGTCGATCCACATCGAGTTATCTCGCATGGTCATTCGCGAGCCGTCCTTGTGGAGCTTAAGCCAATTCCGGGCGCGTTCTCAGGCCGTTATTGATCTGAGTTCGACAAACGACGTACGCAGTCATGCACAAGAAGTGCTGTCGCGGATTGCCCAATTCGAAGATATACAACGTCGGCATGAGGCACTTACCCGCCGCGCCGTAAAGGACGTGTTCGGAACCGACGTCGTTCTCTCGGGCCCGACGTCAATGGGCATGACATCGGGAGAAAGGCAAAGAAGTCCGGCCGCAGCCGCCTGGCGCGACGCGCTTCAAAACACTTCGACGGGCAGCCAATATGACGGCATCGGTTGGTTGATGCCGGTCGTCACACGTCGACCAGGCGTACCGCGATATGCGCTGACAGATGAAAAAGGCAACATTTTACAGTTTGTGTCACCGAAGCGCGGACTCAACTTGCGTAATTACGAACGGAAACGGATCGGTGTCATTGGGCAAAGAGGTTATATGCCAGAGTTCGACAGGGCTCATCTCACGGCCGAGCGAATCATCACGCTCGACCGTGTGAGGTATTGACGGGCTGAGTTGTTAGCTCGCTGGAGATCACGGTACCAAGTAATTGCCATTTCAGTACCTGAAAACTGGCCCGAGATAGTCGGATCGTTATAATTCGCATAGCTCCTCAAAGAGTGACCGTGTTCATAATGACCACGCCGTGAGACGCTCGTCTCGTGATGTTAGCTAGCATTGCCGGCCGTTTCGCCAAGTGATCTCGTCTTTGCCGTTTTAGTTGTGATTAATTGAACCATCATTCGTTATTCACATGGGACAGAGTGCCCGAACGCACTTTGAATAAATGCAGGGTAGCGAGCAATTGCCGGAGTCATAATCCAGACCAACACCTGGAGATTCGCATCGGTCTGTGCTTTAGTTCGCGGTATGCAAAGTCGAAGAAGTAGAATACGCCGGAAGATAGGCAGTCGTTACCGGTTTTGCCACGGGTAGAGCAACGAAATCCGGGCAGAAACATCGAAACAGAAACGTCCAGACAGAAACATCGAGACAAAAGAATCGAGGCGGGAACAATGTGCGGTATTGTCGGTTATATCGGAAAGCAGCCAGCGGCGGAATTCTTGCTCGACGGACTTCGCCGTCTTGAGTATCGCGGTTATGACAGTGCTGGCATTGTTACCATGCCACGAATCGGTGAATTGGATATTACCAAGACGGTTGGCCGGATTGACAACTTGGCCGAGCAGCTTTCGAAACGGCCACTTGCCGGTAGCATCGGAATTGGCCACACGCGGTGGGCCACACATGGGGCGCCCACCGAGCACAATGCCCATCCGCACTTTGGCGGCCAGCGCGTAGTTGCCATCGCGCACAATGGCGTCATTGAAAACTACATGAGTTTGAAAACGCATTTGAAAAGCGAGGGATACACGTTTCAATCCGCAACGGACAGTGAAGTCATCGCACACCTGATCGATAGCTGTTTAAAACAGCAGCCCGCGGCCAATGGCGATCCTCACGCTCCTCTCGTCACTGCCATCGAGGCAACATTACAGCAACTGCGCGGCACATACGGCTTAGTGGTCATCTTTCGTGACTATCCTGACGTGATGATCGCGGCACGTTTGGGGAGTCCCTTGGTGATTGGCGTCGGCGTCGACGAGAATTTCGTTGCCAGTGATGCTTCGCCGCTAGTTGGTTACGCCGACAAGATCGTCTATCTGGCCGACCATCAGTTGGCCGTGATCAAGACGGACAGCATCCACGTACAGCATCGCGATGAAGGCAAAATAACCCACCATATAAGACCCTTGGAGATCGAAAAAGAAGATATTTCACTAGGTGACTATCCTCACTACATGCTCAAGGAAATCTTTGAGCAACCCGATTCGTTGCGTGACGCCATGCGTGGTCGGCTCAACGAAGACGACGCGACAGCCGTGTTTGGCGGTTTGAATCTGACAGCTCAGCAATTGCGCCAAGTCAACCGCGTTTTGCTTACCGCCTGCGGAACAAGCTGGCATGCGGGATTGTACGGAGAATACGTGATCGAAGTCATGTCACGTCTGCCCGTCGAAGTCGAATACGCGAGCGAACTGCGCTACCGCAATCCGCCAGTCGACAAGAACACGATTTTGTTTGCCATCACACAAAGCGGTGAAACAGCCGACACATTGGCCGCATTACGGGAAATGAAACGTAAAGGCCATCCGACATTGGCCATTTGTAATGTCGTGGGCAGCACGATTGCCCAGGAAGCGGATGGCGGCGTTTACCTGCATGCCGGACCCGAGATTGGCGTGGCATCGACAAAGGCCTACACGTCACAACTCGTGGTGCTAAGCATGTTGTCGCTGTACTTTGGCCGACTACAACACTTGAGCTACGGTGCCGGCCGAAGGATCATTGACGCCCTACATGAGCTACCCGACAAAGTTGCCGCAGCGCTCAAGACAAACGACGAAGTGCGCAGAATTGCCGGCAACTACTGCCACGAGGGCAACTTTCTCTACCTTGGCAGGCAGTACAATTTCCCCACGGCGCTCGAAGGCGCATTGAAGCTCAAAGAAATAAGCTACATCCACGCCGAAGGTTACCCGGCCGCCGAGATGAAGCATGGTCCCATCGCCTTAGTCGACGATCGTACACCGAGCGTTATAATCATTCCTCAAGATTTCGTTTATGACAAA
>CBDUAB010000575.1:0-3917 GCA_965365045.1 uncultured Planctomycetales bacterium | reverse complement strand
TGATCATGGCCCCACGGAGACAAGCTCGCATGGTGGCCGGCCGAAAACCATCGTTTTAACTGGTTATGATCATCGCTCCACCGAGACAAGCTCGCGTGGTGGCGCAACCAAAATGTGGGTAACAACGAGCGCTCGCGCGTCGGGCTAGTGTTATTTTGAAACACGTTACAGGCTCACCTGTATCATCAATTCGTTCTGGGTTTCATCTGCCGGGTCCAATGTCCGACGGAACCGTCCTTTGCTCCACTTTGTGGACTCTCCATTTACACTGACATTTTGCACGAACCTGGTCGTCGCTTGCCACGCGCGAAACTCCAATTCAACACCCGCTGGAAGGTTAGGAATCTCAAACGTTCCATCCTCGGCTGTCACGGCGAAGTATCCGTTCTTGCGAATAATAATGTGCGCTTTCATCCAGGGATGGATCGAACAGGCAACCGGAAACGGTGCACTTTCCTCACTGGTCGGTTGATACATCACACCGGGTGTGCCGCTCGGAATAATCTGATTGAATCCAGGATTCGATCTGGGTGACAGGTTCGTATTGTGACCGACGGGATCACTGTTGAGGATGCGCATCGGCTGACTGATTTGCATTGCCAAAACGTGCGTCTTAAATATGCATTGCTGTTGGTCATAGTCGACCGGTTCCGTGTTGCTGCCGGGCTTGGCTGATGGATGCGTCCAGGGCTCATCATCGGAAACCTTGGTAGTCAAATAGACGACGACGTCCTTGATTTCGCCGGCTGGACCGACGACGAGCTCTTCGCTAAATACCTGAACGCCCCCAGGCGCGCAGACGCCAGTCTCCTTATTGACATTTAGCGGCTGTCGCGGCGGCGCGTCCCCAGCGAGGACGAAACGGCCACGTAAGGTGGCCCAGCCGGTTGGTTGTTGCTCCGGCACAGCGGCATCCCCGGTAGCGCTCGCACCAACGCCCCCTGATCCAACCAATCCAGTCCGGATTGTCGCTACGTGGTCAGCCTTGGGCGGTCGGTCAGGCTGCACCCTCGACCCACAGCCGGCCAAAGTGAGCAACAAAGTCGCCGAACCCAATATCCGCACTGACAAGAATCTCATCGCTTTGCATTCCTTAGTGACTTATGCCAACAGCTCTTCAAAAAGGTTATTGGGCTTTATAACTTTTCGAAAGTCGAGGCAGGTACGAGAATCACGCCTAAATCGTTTTCACCCGCTTTGATGGGCAACTTGGTCCGGCCTTTACTCCACTTTTCGGATTTACCGTCGATTTTGACGTCCCGGATGTATACCGCGTGTCGGAATTGAAACGTCCACTCACCGACCGGCAAGTTGGGGATCGTGAATTGGCCGTTTTCATCCGTTACAGCCATGTATGGATGGTCTTGAATCAACAGCGTCGCCGACATCCAAGGATGGATATTGCAACCGATCGAAGTGGGCCGTTTTTCAGCGAGCGGGAACTTTTGCTTGATCTCCGCGCCGGCTGGAATGATCGGATTGAGTGGTGGATTGGTGAGCGTGTCGACCTTTGTGTTGTGCCCGATTGGGTCCTTGTTGCCGATAACAAGCGTTTGCGTTGTACGGAGCAAGACGACGCGCGGTTCGTAACGGCACCCTTTGTTGTCGATTCGAACCTCGTCGTTGGCCGTCTTTTCGTAGTCCGCGTGTACCGTTGGCTTGGGGTCGCCTCTTTTGACATAGACATAGACCAAGATGTCAGCGATTCCCTTGTTGTCGGGATTGACCTTCAAGGCTTCGTTGACGAGGTTGTGCTTGCCGCAAACCGCGGCGTCTTTCGTCACGTTGATTGGGTCAGGTTTGGGAGGCGTGCCGTCATAGACAAGGGTTCCCGTCAGGGTTCCCCATTCCGCCGCAACCAGCCCGGTAGCGCAACAGCTTGCGATTAACGCAGTTGCCAACACTCGATGTAATCTGAACATAACAATTCTCCGTTCGCCGCGGCAAAACCGTCCTTGGTTCCTTGCGGTAGAAAAGCCATGTCCGCGCGTGTCCCTGGACATGTTTAAAGCGGTATGTTTTATCGTGTTTGAGTTGTGTTTAGCGCGCCGGCGGCCTTAGCGGTCCCCTCTTCGTTCTCGGCGGCCGGCGATTGTTCCGGGACCACTTGGGCGCCTTCGGTCGCCGCTGGTACCACCGCTTCGCCTTGCTTTACCAGGTCACTAATGTCGTTTTTGCCACTGGTGTACGCCGGATAATTCATCAGAAGATCAACCACAGCGTCAATCTGTTGGACGCTTGTGCCTGGAAAAATCGCTTGATCCACGCCGCCCAAGTGCGGTGAGTTCGGATCGAACGGGATGTTTTTCGGCATGCTGGTGTACGGCAGAATCTTGTTTGGACTGGCGATCCATCGTCGAATGAGATCCGGGCGTAGTCGATCGTGAATGACCGCGAGATCGGGCGCTTTGGCTCGGTCGCTACCTTCCGGTTCAAAACTGCCAACTGAGTGGCACTTCACACAGTAGTTACCATTCGTCACGATTCGCATTGCTTGATCCAACCGCGACAAATCGCCGCCGCCGTTCTGTTTGAACTCGTCTTCGGCGGCTGCCAGGTACGCCGAACTTGTCCGTAAGTCAAATTCAAATGGATACTCCATGCCGTCCCGCGCGGCAAAGAAATTGACGAGATGGGTCGCTTCTTCCGAAGACATGTTGAATTTCGGCATGCGCAGGAACACCGCGGGGCGAATTGGATGCGGGTCGAGTAGGAAGTTGTGGAGCCAATTGGGCTGCACTTTCTTACCCTGACCGATTAGCGGGGGTGGCAACCAACCCCACGCTTCCGTGCCGTTGGCGGCAGGATTCACTTGCTTTTCGAGAGCCACGACAACGGGTAGCAACAGGCGCGTCAAGTCGCCGCCCCAAGCTGGTGACTTCTTGTAAATCATGTTTGCTGGCACGGCAATTTGCGGAATGCTTCGATCATTGATTTTCCCTGCGATCGCCGCCGGCTCCCACAAATCGAACGGATAGAGGAACGTACTAGGATCGTACTCTTCCCCTTCTTCCAGCGGATCTCCTTCTTCGTCCCACACAATCGGCAAACCGGTATCGTTGTCGATTGCCTGCAAGCCAACGATCGAAGTGCGCAGCACGCCACGGTTGGGGTCGGGAGTAGCCGACTGTTTCAATTCCAAGTCGGATATGTGGGCCGCCAGGAACGCAAAATCATTTGCGAAAGCTGGCGCCTCTAGATGGCCTGGTTGGAATGCCAAATCCCAGCGTTCCAATTCCAAGATGTGGCACCCTGCACAATTGTATTTCTCGATGACGTCACGGCCCTTGACAAGGGCTTCTCGTCTCGGGTCCGGGTGATAAATGAATTTCTCAGCCGGCGGTTCCGCCGTCAGCCCAAGTACAAACGTGACGACGGCTTCGCGCTGCTGGTTGGTGAGCGGGAACAACGGCATCCGTAGGCGTTCGTCGTACCGCTTGTGCGCAGTTTTCATGAAGTCGTAGCTGCGCGGCTCTTTGAGTTTTTGCCAAATGAAACCAATCCGCGAGCCTTCGTCGAGTTGACCAGCAAAGTACGACTCGTCAAAGTCGTCGTCCTCCCCAGCAATTCGCGTCTCAATGTCCGCCTCCATGGCGGTCAGGGAGTCATCGGCGTGAGTATCATGGCCCGTGTCGCCTTCATGACCACCGTGGACGTACTCGATGATGTGCTCGAACGCCAATCTCGACGTATCTTTGCGGCCCCAGTCCGCCAAACTGGTCCCGATCGTTTTGGCCGCTTCAAAACCGGGAATGTCATGACAACCATGACAGCCATATTTAATGATCGTCTTTCGGCCAACATATTGGAGCTTTTTGTCCTGCGTAATGTCGCCGACCAACTCGATCTCCGAGCCTTTCAGCGAGTCGGCCATTTCCGGCGGGATGCCTTCGGCTAGATATTCCTTGGCCATTCGC
>CBDUAB010000574.1:0-3917 GCA_965365045.1 uncultured Planctomycetales bacterium | reverse complement strand
GGCGGGTGTGGAAGACATCGCCTCGGGAATGTCCGCCAGTTGGTCCGACTTTGATCATGACGGTCATATGGATCTGTACGTTAGCAACATGTTTTCGTCCGCCGGGAATCGAATAACGTATCAACAGAAGCTGACCGAGAGCTTTACGGAATCCGCGCGTACACAAATACAACGGCACGCCCGTGGTAATACGTTGTTTCGCAACCTCGGCGACGGCACGTTTCGCGACGTGAGTGCACCGGCGAACGTGACAATGGGTCGCTGGGCTTGGGCATCCCTCTTCGCCGATATCAATAACGATAGTTGGTGTGATCTATTGGTGGTGAACGGGTTGTTTTCGACCGACGACACGGGTGATTTGTGAAGCTTTTACTGGCGGCAGGTCGTGTCGCAAACTCCGACTACCGCGCGCCTCGCCGGCGATGAAGGCGATTATGCGGCAGCTTGGCGACAAGTAAACGATTTGCTGCGCCGCGGGCGGGCCTTCAGCGGTCACGAGCGCAATTGCTGTTTCCTCAATGTGAGTGGTCAGCCTTTTGCCAACATCTCGGCGGTGAGCGGTTTTGACTTTCACGATGATGGTCGCGGCATGGCGGTATCCGATTGGGACGAAGATGGCGACTTGGATGTGTGGACGACCAACCGCACAGCGCCGCGCATCCGCTTCTTGAAAAACGACTTGGCCTCCACGAATCACTTTGTCCAATTTCGCTTGCAAGGAACTGGCGCGAATCGGGATGCCATTGGCGCCCGTGTCGAGTTGTTGGTGTCTGGCGATCCACCCACAAAGCTCCTGCGTAGCCTGCGAGCCGGTGAGGGATATTTGTCGCAGTCCAGCAAATGGGTCCATTTCGGATTGGGAGAGGCCGTCCGCATCGATGGGCTTTCCGTGCGCTGGCCAAACGGAGACGTCGAATCGTTCGAACCACCTCAGGTTGATGGGCGGTTTCGCTTGATTCAAGGTACCGGTAGAACGGAACTTGCCGGCACAGGGCGCAACCTTGTAAAGCTGCAGCCCACTTCGCCGGCCCCTGTTCGTCACAGCCGCGTAACGCAAAATCTGCTCACCGCGCGGGTTCCCTTGCCGCCACTGGGATATCGTCCGTTCGACGGCACGGAAAGTGATCTGTCCACGTTCCATGGCGCACCCATCTTAGTAAACCTGTGGGCCACATGGTGTCCTCCGTGTATGGTCGAATTGGCCGATTGGACCGAGCATGAGAGTGAGTTGCGCGGCGTGGGCTTGGAGGTGATTGCCTTATCCGTAGATGGACTTGGCGACCAGGTCGCGGACCAGCCGGACATCCCGCAAGTCTTGAAAGGCATGGGATTCCCATTTCTAGCTGGTGTGGCGACGGCCGAATTCGTGGACAAATTACAGATGGTTCACGATGTGATTTACGACCACCATGCGTCTTTGCCGGTACCGAGTAGCTTCTTGATCGATGGCAACGGCGATTTGGCCGCCCTTTACAAAGGGCCAGTCACTGTCGAGCGTTTGATCGAAGATGTTCATAGTCTCAAGTTGACGGACGACGAACTGTTGGCAGCCGCTTTGCCTGCAACCGGCCGATGGATCGCGAATCCGGGACACCATCGTGTTGAATTGATTGGCCAGAAGCTCGTGGCCGAGGGCAACATTGTTGACGCGCTGGCGTTTGCCGAACGCCTAGATGGCAACGACGTGCGGCGGCGCCAGCAAGCGGCGGTACGCATGGCAGTAGCCGATCACTTCAAAGACAACGAAGAACTTTCCGAGGCCTCTGAGCAATACCGCGAAGTAATCCGATTGAATCCAGAGTCGGTATTGGCGCACATGAATCAGGGGATCTGTCTTTCGCGACAAGCGGATCTGGTCGGTGCCGCGAAACACTTGGCCGAGGCGTCGCGGTTGGACGCGGGGCGATTGCCAGAAGTGCCATTCAATTACGGAATTATCCTGCGTCGTCTTGGCAAGCAGGACGCGGCCGCGGAGAAATTTGAGCAGGCACTGCAGTTGGACCCAAGCATGGCACAAGCGTACGCAAAACTGGGTTTGATACGTGCCGGGCAAGGTCGTTACGACGAGGCCGTCCGGCGACTTCGAGAAGCGGTCAAGCTGGACGGCGCCGATGCCAAGACGCGCGTCAACTTGGCTTTGTCACTCGAACAAGCGGGCAATACAGATGCAGCGATTCAGCAGTTACACGAAGTAATGCGACTCGAGCCCGACTCGGTCTTGGCACTCGTTTACGCGGGTGAATTCCTGGCCAACAAGTCAGGCCGCGCTGCCGAGGCTATCCGATACATTCAGCAAGCAGTTAAGAAACAACCGCAAGCCGCCAAGTTGCGTTTTCGGTTAGCCGGTTTACTCGAGACAAACGGTGATCCGGCCGCGGCGCTCAAGGAGTATCGCGAGGCGGAAAGGCTGGTGCGCGGTGACCCGGTCGTCCAGTCGCGCATCGCCTGGATTCTAGCGACGTGTCCTGACGACACGATTCGCCGCGGCGCCGAGGCGGTTCGTTTGGCTGAGCGGGCTGCCAGAAAATCACAAAACAGAGACGCGGCTATCCTTGATGTGTTGGCGGCCGCCTACGCCGAAGTCGGGCGACTGGATGAAGCGTCCGCGACAGCCGGACTCGCCTTGCAGTTGGCGCGCACAACGAAGCAAGTTGAATTAGCTGCGCAGATTCAGCAGCGATTGGACGAATACAACCGGGGTGAAGCGCATCGCGTAGGCGAACGGGGGCCGTGAGGCCCGCGGTGGAATACGGGATAACATGGGGTCGCGATAGGTGCGCGGCCTTCCTCCAGTTGACATAATGGTGCGATTGTAGTGTGGCCTTGAGAATGGCCGAGCGGGTTCGCGGCACAACCGCGGGCCTCACGGCCCCCGTTCGCCATCGGATACTTCGGTAGCCTTGCCTATACTAGACGACCGCCGGATAGGTCGAGTTCCGGGATTGGTGCCGTCCATATTAACAAAGGATAGTCTTGATCGACTACGTACTTTATCGCGCAAAGTATCGCATCGTCATTTGGCAGCTTGCGCTTCGAGCCTGAGTCGGCCCACCATGTGTTGCTTTTTGGCTTACCCCAACCCTGATTCAAAACGCGACTACCGTAGCTTTTCAAATCACCGAGAATCTTTGACGGCTCCGGATCGCCCGGCACGCCAATAACGACGTGAACGTGATTGGCCATAATGCCAACTGCCCAAAGGTACCAGTTTCGATATTCAACTGTCTCGTGGAATTGTTCGAGTAAGGATTCGGCGTGTGGCAGCGTTAGCTGGATTGGATCGCACTTCAATTGAGACTCCACGTAGCGTCGTAGCTGTGGAATGTTCGCGTCGCGAGGCGTGCCTGGGATGTTGTTGATCACGTGGCGGCCAGATGATGTCCGCACGTGGCTTACGAATCCACGTTCGTCGCCAGGTAGCCAAGTGCCATAAGTCACCCACGTCAAAAGCCAATGTCGGTCCATGTCCATAGGAATAGTATACATGCATAAGGGCTATCCACTTCTCTCCACCGACCCCGCGTCGGTGGCTTGGTGCCTGACTGCTACCGGGCAGCATGGAACCAAAAATCGGTCGAGCAGTTCGGTTTCCATTTGGGCAGTGCGCAACCGAGACCGAAATAGAACGCGGCCTCCATTTCGGCCTCGGCTACGTCGCCTCAATTGGTGAGCGTGATCCTCGGCCGATGTTGGCGTGTCGTTCGATGTAGCAGTCAGGCGTTTTCCCACCGACGCGGGGTCGGTGGAGTGAAGCAGATAGCCATCACATGCATATACTACCTGGTAAACCCTGGCGAACGGGGGCCGTGAGGCCCGCGGTGGAATACGGGATGACGTAGTGGTGCCATTGGGTGATGATGCGGGCCTTGAGAATGGCCGAGTGGGTTTGCCGCACAACCGCGGGCCTCACGGCCCCC
>CBDUAB010000573.1:0-3919 GCA_965365045.1 uncultured Planctomycetales bacterium | reverse complement strand
GGGTCCGACTCGTTTTTGGCTTCCCCGGCCCGCGCGCGGTCTCGCGCCGTCCGGTACAGACGTCTAGCCTCTCGGACTTGTGGCGCCAGCCGGTCGATTTCTACGAGCGATTGAGTAGCCCTGTCCGCTTCCAGGGCCCATTCGGAGGCCATCGTTTCGGCTTTCAGCTGATCCGTTTCAATGCGTGCCTCGAGATCACGAATGCTATTGGCCAGTTGCTCGATCGATTGCTCTTCGGCGGCCAGTAGTTTTTCTTGTAGCAACATCGCTTCGATGCGCGGCAGCAAGCACCGGATGCGCGCCGCACGTTCATCGTCGCTAAGTGATTCCTCAGCCGCGCGCTTCTGCTGCTGCAATTGCTCCAATCGTTCACGGCAACGCGTCTTCTTGTTATCGATATCCTTGACGGTCGCGTCGTCAATATCGTGTCGGTCTCCTTCCGTCGGTGCTCCGCGGAGAGTCGACAAGTCCTTATCGACGGCGGCCAAACGAATACGTAGTTCGTGGAACCTCATTCCTAAGCGAGTTTCTTCGATGTCGTGCAGAGTGTGTTGTTGTTTGGCTTGAATGTCGTGCAGGTCATGCTCGATGCGCGTAATCTCAGCGGTTAGTTCGTCCCGATCGGGTAGTTTGCCCAGGATGGTGAGTTGGCTGCGCTCAATATCTACCTGAGAACTGACGCCATTTGTCAATTGCTCGACGCATTCATCGAGTCGCTGCAACGGTTTGATGGATAGTTCGGGTGTCTTCGTTTCGGGTTGAGGCGATGCATCACGCAGTAGCGACGCCATTTGCTCGATTTCGTCAATCACCGCAAGTCGTCGACGATCCAATTGACGTCGAAGTCGACGCGAGTTCACGGTAAAGACGCGAAAGAAAGTCTCGGGGACAATTCCGTCCACGAGTGTTTTCAAATAAGAAGGCTCGAGGGCCAATCCATCCGCGGAACGGATCAGAACCTCCTCCGGATTTTCGCTCGAACGGCTGATGCGAAAAACACCGTTTTCGGTTTGGACGTCAATGCTCGCGTCGGAGTCAATCGCGTCAACCCAAGTGCGTGCCTCGTTTGCGTCGTGCCCATACAGGACGTAAGGGACGACCGAAAGCATGGCCGTTTTGTCGACGCGATCGCCCACCAACGCCACGTTCAAGCCGTTTCCCAGGTCCAAGAGGCGAAGCGGATTGCGTCCTCTGAATTGGTCGATTTCGAATTCCGTAACGATCACGACGTAATTGCCCCGCTAATATATGTGGCAACATCAAACAATTCGAGCCTACCAGTGCTCACAACTCGCAGCACATCGTATCCGATGCCGGCACTTCAGGTCGAGAGAAATACGGGGGTGAGGATGGGCTTAATCCAAAAAAAAAGCCCACCTCATGGGTGGGCTCTTGTGACGTGCGGACCGTCCGTTTGTCAGGCACTCTTGGACTTTGGCTCGGTAACCGCAAAGAGAGTCTCGTTGCCTTCGACGACGTCTTTGCTAATCACGTAGCTGCCTTCATCGCTGCGCTCGGGCAAGTCGTACATAATGTCGAGCATGATCTTTTCAATTACCGAGCGTAGGCCGCGAGCACCCGTATCCCGAACGAGAGCGCGGCTGGCGATCGCCCGCAAAGCTTCGTCGGTAAAACTGAGTTGCGCGTTTTCCATCTCGAATAGACTTTCGTACTGACGAACCAGTGCGTTCTTAGGCTCGGTCAACACACGCACCAAACCATCTTCATCCAACGGCGTTAGCGCGCTAAGTACCGGCAAGCGTCCCACGAGTTCGGGAATCAAGCCATACGAGAGCACATCATCGCTGGTAACCTGCGTTAGCAGTTCAGCTATATCCTGTTCATCCGACGTGCCGCCGTCTTGGCCGAAGCCTATCGTTCGTTTTCCAAGTCGTTTGCGAATGATGTCATCTATACCGACAAATGTGCCACCACAGATGAACAGGATGTTGGTTGTGTCCATCTGGATGTACTGCTGCTCGGGATGCTTGCGCCCACCTTGTGGTGGAACGTTCGCGGTTGTGCCTTCGAGCATCTTAAGCAGCGCCTGTTGCACACCTTCGCCCGACACATCGCGTGTGATCGACACGTTATTGGAAGTTTTGCCAATCTTATCGATTTCGTCGATGTAAAGCACGCCACGCTGGGCCGCTTCGAGGTCAAAGTCGGCAGCATGCAGTAGCTTGAGCAGCAAGTTCTCGACGTCTTCGCCAACGTAGCCGGCTTCGGTCAACGTAGTTGCGTCGCCGATGGCAAACGGCACATTGAGAACGCGTGCCAACGTGCGTGCGAGCAGGGTCTTTCCACAGCCCGTCGGACCGACGAGCATGATATTCGACTTTTCAATCTCGATATCCGTCCCTTCCCATCCCAACGCAAGGCGTTTGTAATGGTTGTGGACGGCCACGGCCAAAACCTTTTTGGCATCAACTTGACCGATGACATATTGATCGAGGTCCGAAACAATCTCCCGTGGAGTCGGAATCTTGCTGAAGAGCTGCTTGGTACCAACACGCCGTTTTTGCTCTTGTTCAAGAATCGACTGACAAAGATCGATACACTCGCCGCAGATATAGACGTCGCCGGGTCCCTCAACAAGAGGGCCGACGTCCCGGTAACTCTTTCGGCAAAACGAACACGAGGCGTTCTTTTTCGTGGTTCCGCTTCCGCGACGACCACCTATTCCGTCCTTTCCCGCAGGCATCACATCTCCCTTCGGAGCCTCTTGTCAACTCACGCAGCACGCATGAGGTGACGGTCGGCCAAGTTGTTTGACTCCCTGGTGCTGCTCGTTTGGCCGAAGAGGCGACGTCCCACGTGCCCTGGCCGGTTGGCCGTCCTTGTCCTTCGTTGTTCCGAGCATAATACGCCCAGAACGTCCTCCGTGTTCGCTTCTTGCTATGCTAGCGGTATATCGTCAGGCAAGGTGCTCACCGTTAACCCCTTATCTTGGCGGTGGATCAGGCAGCGTGGGTGTTACATCCCCCCTGTTGGGTCCGATCCCGTCGTTTGCGTTCACCCTTCGTAAGGGTGTGGCTTCGCCAACAGGCCGATCCAATCGATCCGCCTATTCCTGACGATCGCTAGACTTTGTTTGCTCTCGCAGCTTCGTTCCGAGCGCAGTCTTAATACTTCGAAATTCGGTTTCGTTGAGCTCGCCTCGCTGACGCATCTCGCGAAAAAATGTCAGTTGGCTACTTGCTGCGTCGTCGTTGTCGTTACGATTGCGATACCTTTGCAAAGCGGACCACGCCACAGACGATGCGATCAGCACAAACAAGACAAGCACGACGGCTTGCGCTGTAGGTGATCGCAAAAGCTCCAGCATGGGATTTACAGACTATGCGATTTGAACAATTCAAAAGTCATCACCAGATCGTGCAACAAATATGACGCAACTAGAATTACGAGAGTCTAGTTTCGGCGTAACGTGACCCTG
This sequence comes from uncultured Planctomycetales bacterium, assembly GCA_965365045.1. Lineage (GTDB taxonomy): Bacteria > Planctomycetota > Planctomycetia > Pirellulales > Pirellulaceae > CBDUAB01. Next base: position 480 of record CBDUAB010000573.1, on the reverse strand, counting down.
CCACCACTACGTCAAAACCCGATTCATTCAGCAGTCCCGTTGTGCCGTTGGTGGATCACGTTGACAAGCTAAAGGGAGACTCATGTTTCCACCTTAGCCTTTCAATCTCATTCATCGCGAGCAAACTTGTGAGTTGTTGTAGAAGTCGGACGCTCAAACCTAATTGTCTCACACAATGGGCCTGGCGGCAAAGCCCTAGTTTCCCCCTTCTACTACGTGTTTTGGGGATATAAAGTCGATCGGTTGTTGAGAATTGAGTTCAAATTGGACGTGTAGAGGTGTAAAGTTTCCAGCTCCGCGATCTATTGGACAGAGCCGCGCGACTTCGACGAAAAGGAAATGTCTTGGAACATCAACCGGGATCGACGCAACATTGGTAGTGCGCATGTTGAAGGTGGTGTCAACGTGGCCAGTTGAAAATGTGAGGATGTGTGAATTTAGGGTTCTTCCGACTTTTCTGTCAACTTTTTCCGCAATGCG
>CBDUAB010000572.1:0-3923 GCA_965365045.1 uncultured Planctomycetales bacterium | reverse complement strand
TGGGGAAATTGGTTTGGCGTGCAGAACAGCCAACCGTTATGGCATTACGTTGTGGCTGACAGGTACTTGCGTCGCAGCACGCATGTTGCGCTGCCTGATCCTCGTCGGCAAGTGCGCGTGCCACGCATGCCACGCGTCTACTCGGCCAAGCCTCCGCAGAAGCGCTTTCATGGCTTTGATCATCCCGGCCATTACACTTCGGCCTGCGGCATATCTTTGTACCGCGACGAACTGTTGTTTCCCCGTAGCGAACAGCAACACGCTTTTACGTGCGAGCCGTTCCACAATCTCGTCCAGCATCATGTCCTGACTGCGGATGGCACGAGTTTTATCGGCCGGCGCGGCGACGATGGCCCACTGGATTTCTTTGCATCGTCCGACCGCTGGTGTCGTCCTGTAATGACCAGGACCGGTCCAGACGGTGCGTTGTGGGTCGTCGACATGTACCGGTACATGATCGAACATCCTGAATGGTTGCCCGATAATGGCAAGGAAGAACTACGGCCGTTTTATCGGGCCGGCGACCAATTTGGACGCATCTATCGAATCGTTCCCGACGACGGCCGCACCGCCAAGATCCCACGAGTCGGGACGCCGACCAAGGCAAACCTGGTAGCGATGTTGAGCCAGTCAAATGGAATCTTGCGCGACATGGCTCACCAACGCTTGATGGCCAGCGAGAATTCCGATGTTGTTCATGAAGTAAGTGAGCTTGTCAGCAGCCACGGCTTGGCCGAAGTTCGCCTGCAGGCGCTTTGCGTGTTGGATGGAATGAAAGAATTATCGGATCAAGTTATTCTGACAGCTTGTAACGATTCTCATGCGGCCGTGCGGCGGCACGCGATTCGTTTGGCCGAAAAGCGCGTGGACTCGACGAAGTCCGCCGACGGCGAATTGGTTTCAGCCGTCTGCCGGCGAGCAACTGACGAGGATGCAAAAGTTCGCTTGCAGGTTGCCTGTACGCTTGGCCAGTGGAAGGGACTTGAGGCGGGACGCGCCATCGCGAATTTGGCGATGCGAGACGATAATGATCAGTACACGTGGGCGGCGATCGTTAGTTCGGCCGACAATCATTATGCTTCGTTGGTCGATGCTGCGATCGCTGGCTCCGACCGTACGCCGACTCCGTTGCTGGAAGCATTATTCGCAATGGGTGTCGATCGTCGCGATGACTTGGCCCGATTACTGGAACGCTACATCGACATGGGCGAGCTGCGAGTCGAAAACCTCAGAATTGTCTCACGGTGGCTAGATGTGTTGAGTGCCCGCAATCTTGCCTGGGGTGATGTCCGTGACCGCGCTGACGACCGCCTTGCCAAAACTCTTAAACGTGCTGATTCCATGTTCGCCGCCGCGCGCGGCGTCGCGGGCGACACCCAACGTGAGCTGGCAATGCGCAGTGCGGCGATCGGCCTGCTGGGGCGAGATGTTTCCCAATACCCCATGGACATTGCGCTGCTGGCGCGCATGTTGACGCCGCAAACTCTGCCGCGTTTGCAGTTGGCGGCGATTGAACGATTGTCGGGGATACCCGACGCCGATGCCGGGCTGGCCATACTCAGCAATTGGAGTCAATTATTACCCGAGGTACAAATCGCTGGTACGGATATGTTGTTATCACGAACGCAATGGACAAGTCAACTGATGGACCATCTACAGCAAGGAACGCTCTCGGCGGTCGACATCCAACTTACGCACCAAAACCGTTTGCTTGGCTCTCGAGATGAGAAGATCGCGGCCGCCGCGCGCGAAGTGTTCGGTCAGGATACCTATTCGAATCGTGGTGACATCTTGGCGGAATACAAAACTGCACTTTCGCTGATCGGAAATGTCGACCGTGGCGCCGTCGTGTTCAAGGACAATTGCCAAAACTGTCACAATCTGGACACGGACCAAGTGCCCGTCGGGCCCGATTTGCGGAGCCTTACCGATCGTTCATCGGCAGCGCTATTGACGGCGATTTTGGACCCAAGTCGGTCCATCGAACCACGCTACTTGAGCTACAACATTGAGCTGCGGACCGGCGAGATCCTGGACGGCGTCGTCGTGAGGGAAGACAGCAATTCCATCACGGTTGCCAACGCAGATGGTACCCGGCGTGCCGTGTTGCGAGACGCGATCGATGCGATTGAGCGTTCAAACGTATCGATCATGCCGGTCGGTTTCGAGACGAAAATGAAACCACGGGACATGGCGGATGTGATCGCGTTCGTGAATCAGTTGGGCCGCTGACTTGTTCCTTTGCAACAATTCGGCGATATGCAGCAGTCGAACGAAGTAAGAGTAAATTGAAAAAGTTAAAATGAGAACTGCAAAATGCGAATGTCTGAAGGCGGGAGCGAAATTGCTATGGTTTAGCTTTCCGTTGGTTGGCTTTCGCCGTGACAATTGACTTGCCGACAATATCGCGTGTATCAATTTGCTCCATTCTCATTTTGCATTTTGCAGTTCTCATTTTAACTTTTTCAATATCGTTGCTGAATACTGGCTAACTTATTTTTGAACAGTTCCTAACGGATCTCGTCGCCGCGCGGATCGCGGTACCACGATGCAGGTTTGTTGGGCATGAACGTCTCGTGATCGATACCTAGCCCATCGCAAACGCGATTGATGTAGCTGAAGTACGAGACAACTTGGAATGCATCATGGATGGCTCCATCACTCCAACCGTGCCCATGCAACGTGGTAAGATCCGATTGGGCGATCGTCCAGGGCTTAATAGTTAGTCGCGCACAAACATCGAGCAACGCTCGCAATGGGACATCAAGTTCCGCCTTGCGATAGTCGTCCTTGATAATGTCGACCAATTTGTTGTCCAATAGTGGGCTTGAATCGACCTCGGCACGGAGGTCTTCGCCATGCGATTCTGTTCAGTAAAAACAGTTGTTTAGTCTGGAAACAACCGTGGCGATCATTTCACGTTGTGCGCGTGTCAACGCGGAGGGACCATGCATAACGGCTACGTACAGACCCATCGACGCGTTTAATACGGGTGGATTAACACTCATCAGTCGCAGGACGTTCCAGACGCGTCCGGACCGTGCGATAGCGGCGTCGTAGACTCGTTTTAATAAACCGGACGCATGCTCGGGCGCGACCGTTTGGATAAAAGCCATTTTTTTCACCTTAGAGCCTACGCACTTCAACGTATGAGTGATCACGCTAAAATGAATCGGTGCCGCCCAACGCCGTTAAGTGTTTTGGATCAGAGTATACAACACCACCTTGGGTTACTGAATGGTGGTGCTTGTTCAGGGAAGCGAAGCTGTTCGTCTCGGATTACAATGATCGCGGGAGCTATTATGCAAGATTCTGTCAATTATTCAAAAAACCGTACCAGAGTTCCATCGTCCACGATGATGTAGATCGTGCCGAGTACGGAGATGCAGAGAATGATCTGAGCGAAACAGCGATGATTCTTCATCAGACGCGTCCCTGGGTTTTGTTACTTGAAACTCGCGTGTAAACTGTTACAAGTGGGCAATCGACTCTAAGGCAATCGCGGGAAAGCTAATCCAAAAACAACATCAAAGGTGCGAAGAATCTGTGCTGCGGCGCGGATGCTTGGCACCTTTTTTCGTTGTTTCGACGGACGAGCGATTTTGGCATACCCCGGATAATGTGATAAACCGCGTGACAAGAGAATGTGGGCAGCACCCATGAGTTGCATGACAGCGATCATGATCCGAATCGGACTTGGGTCGTTGCGAGTCACATCCATATGTTGTTCGATCCATGCGATTGTCTTGATCCCTTGCCTCTCGTCGGCTACCCCATTTACCGTCGTCGTCCTCCCTGACACCCAATTCTATAGCCAATCATTTCCCGAGCAATTCCTCGCGCAAACTCAGTGGATCGTGGACAACCGTATGGCGGAAAGCATAGTTCTGGTCAGCCATGTTGGTGACATTGTGCAAAATGGC
>CBDUAB010000571.1:0-3926 GCA_965365045.1 uncultured Planctomycetales bacterium | reverse complement strand
CGAACGAGAATAGCGCAACTTCAAACTCGCGCGTCGGGCTAGTGTTCATACAACTCGGTATCGTGTCCCAGTACCTCATGAAAAACATCAACACCAACAAAGAGAAGACCATGCTGAAACAAGTCTTAATGACGATGCTGACATGTTCACTTATGTCGCTGTGCGGGAATAACGCCGTCGCGCAACTTGCTACTTCACCGGATGCCGAGGAGACGTCGCACCGAACGGCTTCAAAAGACAATGCTGCCTATTACGACTTGGGAGGTTTTCACTACGGGGTCTCGACAGATTCCGAGCAGGCGCAGACTTGGTTCGATCGTGGTTTGGCGATGTGTTTCGCGTTCAACCACGAGGAAGCGGTTCGCTGCTTTGAACGCGCGCTCAGCGAAGATCCCGGGATGCCAATGGCTCTGTGGGGAATGGCGTACGCATGGGGCCCCAACATCAATAACATGGAAATCGAACCCCAGCAGATTGCCCAAGCAAGTCTTGCGGTTCGTTTGGCAAAGATACAAGCCAAGCAGGCATCCAAACTCGAACGCGACTTGATCGCGGCGCTTGCACAGCGCTACGCGACTCCCGTGCCGGAAAACCGCGAACCTCTCAACCAAGCGTATGCCGAAGCCATGCGGAACCTGCACAAGCAATATCCTGATGATTCGTTGGTCGCGACGCTTTTCGCGGATTCCCTGATGCTTCTGCGGCCGTGGAAACATTGGAGTCCCGACGGTAAACCGGCTCCGGAGACGCCAGAGATTGTCGCGGTGCTCGAAGGCGCGCTCCAGCGTTGGCCTGACCACCCGGTGTTATGCCATTTATATATTCATACCATGGAAGCGTCCCCGACGCCTGAAAAAGCATTATCGGCCGCGAATCGATTGCGTGATGCAATGCCGGGCGCTGGGCACCTCGTGCATATGCCATCACACATCGACGTGTTGTTGGGAAACTACCGTCAGGTGATCACGACGAATCAGAAAGCCATTGCCGCGGACGCCGAGTTTGTACGACGGGAGGGCGCCCACAATTTCTACACATTCTACCGCGTGCACAATTACCATTTCTTGGTATACGGAGCATTGTTTGACGGACAGAGCGAATTAGCTCTCCGTGCGGCACGTGAATTGGTCGAGCAAGTTCCGGAGGACATGCTCAAGCAGCAAACCGACTTTCTCGACGCATTCATGCCTATGGCTTTGCATGTGCTAGTTCGCTTCGGCCGCTGGGAGGACATTCTAGCCGAGCCCGAGCCGGCGGCGTACTTGCCCGCAAGCCGCTCCGTGTGGCACTACGCCCGTGCCTTGGCATACGCGGCAACGGATCGCGTCGCACAAGCCGAGACGGAACAGCAATCGTTCCATAAGGTGCGCGCGACGGTACCGGCAACGAGCATCCTATTCCAAAACACTTCGCAAGACATCCTCGGCGTTGCGGAAGCGATGATTGCCGGGGAGATCGCCTACCGTCAGCGGGATTTTGAAACTGCCTTTCAGCACTTGCGTGAGGCGGTCCGCCGAGATGACACGTTGAACTATGACGAACCGTGGGGGTGGATGCAGCCCGCGCGACACGCACTCGGTGCGTTGCTGCTCGAACAAGGACGTGTTGCCGAAGGCGAAGCTGTGTATCGAGCCGATCTCCGGCGCCATCCTAATAACGTTTGGGCACTGCACGGCCTCGCGGAGTGTCTCGAAAGGCAGGGAAAAGCAAGCGCGGCAGCGGCGATCGAGACCGAGTTCACCAAAGCCGCGACACGGGCGGACGTAAAGATCGATCGATCCTGTTATTGCCGAACATCATTGCCGGACGAGGACAACAGCTCGCAATTGAAGCCTTAACGGCTAATCAGATAGACGACGAATCCGGCGCCTGTGACGCCCGTCGCCACGATCGAAAACAAGATTCCGCAGAGGCAGAACCACGCTTGCGCATCGTCATCCAGCAACTCCTTACGTGTCTTTTCGCTGAACTGATGCCATGCATCATTCTCGTCGTGCGTGGTCGAATCTTGCGCGGATGCCATTATGATAGCCTTCCTCGATTTTGTTAGGATGCTCAGGGGTCTCTTGTTACTTCAAGAACACGACTGTCATCCTGAGGGAGCGACAGCGACCGAAGAAATCTTCCAGTCACGCCGACAGTTCCGTAATGGGTTAAATCGGCCCAAGCAGCTCAGAGGCTTCTGGCAGATCCGACAGTCGCTGTCGCTTCTTCAGGACGACACAAATTCGCGCCGTCCGACTACCGTATTATAAGTCAAAACGGCGTCGACGCGAAGACGACCCTTGACTCGAAAAGGCTCAAAAAAATGACTCCATTTTTCAGATGGCCAATCTTGGTTGTATTTGTGGCTACTGGGATCTTTCTAACTTGTCGTTACAACTCCGCGGCCGAACAAGAGTCCTACGACGTCGTGATTTACGGTGGGACTTCGGCGGGCGTCGCGGCGGCCATTCAGGCGAGCCGCATGGGAAAGACCACGATGTTGATCGAGCCCGGTATGTATTTGGGTGGCTTGACGACCAGCGGTCTCGGCTGGACCGACTCGGGTAATAAGGCCGCCGTTGGAGGGATTGCCCGCGAATTCTATCGAGAAGTCAAACGGCACTACGATCGTCCTCAGTCATGGGTGCACGAAAAGCCGGAAGACTATGATCGCTATCATCCCGCCGCGGATGCCATGTGGACGTTCGAACCGCACGTAGCTGAGCGAATCATTGAAGAAATGCTTGCCAAGCATTCCGTGCGAGTGGCACGAAATGAGCGACTGGACCGAACTTCGGGCGTGTCGAGCGAAGACGGCTGGATTCGTTCAATTCGGATGGAAAGCGGGGAGGTCTTTAGCGGCCGCATGTTCATTGACGCCACGTACGAAGGCGATCTGATGGCCGCCGCCGGAGTGAGTTTTACGATCGGTCGCGAAAGCAACGCACAGTACGGCGAATCTCTCAACGGCGTCCAAAAACAGGAGAATATTCACAATCACCGCTTTAAGGTGCCTGTCGATCCGTACAAAACACCCGGCGATCCGAGCAGCGGTTTGTTGCCTGGCGTTCACGGCGATCCGCCGGGCGCGGAAGGCAATGGGGATCGTCGGATTCAAGCATATTGTTATCGCCTCTGCATGTCAAATGTACCCGCCAATCGAACGCCGTTCGCCAAACCCGCGGGCTACGACGAAGCGCGTTACGAATTGTTGCTGCGTAATTTCGAAGCAGGTGACCCTCGCCTGCCGTTACATCTCGGCATGATGCCGAACGGCAAGACCGATACCAACAACAACGGCGCTTTTTCCACGGACAACATCGGCGCTAATTACGACTTTCCCGAGGCCAGCTACGCGCGCCGCGCGGAAATCGCGCGCGAGCATGAAAGTTATCAAAAAGGTCTCATGTGGACGTTGACAAACCATCCGCGGGTTCCCGTTACCGTTCGTGAAGAAATGCGCCATTGGGGTTTGGCGGCGGATGAATTCGTGGACAACGGAAATTGGCCACGGCACATGTACATTCGCGAAGCTCGCCGTCTGGTGAGTGATTACGTGATGACCGAAGCGGATTGTCGTGGCACGCGCGTACCTCCCGAATCCATCGGCATGGGCTCATACAATATGGATTCGCACAATGTGCAACGGTATGTCATGGCGGATGGCAAAGTGCAAAACGAAGGCGACGTGCAGGTTTCGCCGGGTGGTACTTATATGATCAGCTACCGGGCTCTTGTTCCCAAGGAAGCAGAGACGCAAAACTTATTGGTACCTGTATGTCTCTCGGCATCCCACATTGCGTACGGTTCGATTCGTATGGAACCTGTTTTCATTATCCTCGGACAATCGGCGGCCACGGCGGGTTGCCTGGCGTTGGCTGAAGGCGTCGCCGTCCAGAAACTTTCCTACGAAGTTCTCCGCCCACGACTCCTCGCCGACC
>CBDUAB010000570.1:0-3928 GCA_965365045.1 uncultured Planctomycetales bacterium | reverse complement strand
GTTGCGCCAGCGGCGCCGGTAATCATGTTGGTCGCACCTGGACCGATCGACGAAGTGCAGGCGAAGGTTTGCAAGCGGTTCTTCATTTTGGCATAGGCGGCCGCCGTGTGCACCATTGCCTGCTCGTTACGCGTCTGATAGTAGCGGAAGTCGCGGTATTGCTGCAGTGCCTGCCCCAAGCCACTCACGTTGCCATGCCCAAAAATGCCGAAGCAACCAGCGAAAAACGGCTGCTCCGATTCGTCGCGGACCACGTATTGGTTCTGTAGAAAACGGACGAGCGCCTGCGTCATCGTCAAGCGTACGGTTTCGCTACTCATGTTCTCGTTCCTCGTCCGCCGTTAGTCGATCCCGCCGTTAGTCGATCCCGCCGCGTGCGTCAACAAAAGTCATCACTTCATCGTACGTTGGCATAAAGTTGGCACAGCCATGTTTTGTGACAACGATAGCACCACACGCGTTTCCCAGCCGCGCGGACTTGTACCACCCGAGACCTTTCACATAGCCATACAAGAAGCCGGCGGCAAACGCATCGCCGGCGCCCAAGATATTTTGGATTTCAACCGGAAATCCGGGTGCGTCAATTCGTTGGATGCTGCCCTGCTGGTCGGCAACGTGGACACGAACACCTTCACTTCCCCGCTTTTGAAGCAGCGCTTTCGGCCCCATACCGAGCATTGTCTCGATCGCTTGATCGACATTGCCGCGGACTACGGTGTCGGAAACGGAGTCCGTAACCTCGATGTTCGCCGGATCACTGAGCATCGCCGCGTTGATCTCGTCTTCGGTTCCAATCACAATGTCGGTCGACCGCAGGACGGAGCGAACAGCAATCCCAAATGCGCGGGGATCGTGCCACTGGTCGGGACGAAAATCGATGTCGAGCACGACGTCAACTCCGGCGCGGGAGGCCTCTTCGGCCGCGAATAGGGTTGCGCTCCGGCACGGCTCGCGACAGAGGTTCGTGCCGGCGAATTGGAATACCTTGCACCGTGTAATCGGCGCTGCCAACACGTCGTCGATTGTCAGTTCGATATCGGCGCAGTTGTCCCGGTAATAAACCAATGGGAAGCGGTCGGGCGGTTCGATTCCCAACAGCACCGCGCTGGAGCGGTGCTGAGGTTTGCGGATGACGAATTTCGTTTCCACACCTTCTTGGTCGAGAAAGCTGTGAATAAAGTCTCCCACCGGATCGACGCCCAAGCCGGTCAACAGGGCGGATCGCAACCCCAGCCGACGCGCGCCGACGCTGATGTTCGTCGGCGAGCCTCCTACATAGGCGGCAAAGCTGTTAATGGCGGTGAACGGAGCGCCGATGTCATTGCTGTAAAGATCGATCGACGACCGGCCCATGTGGAAGGTCTCATGCTCAATCGCCGAACTGTTCATCGCGTTTTTCCTTTTGTGGTACAGGCGTCCCGCCTGCCCTTTGCAGCCGAGACGGCTGCACCACAAATCGGGAAGGTGTTTCTTCGTAAATCCTTAGTAGAGAGGCAGTCGGTCGTCCTTGTGAACGTAGCTCTCCTTGACCCAGGAAAACGCCGGATCATCTTGATTCGCGAGACTCTGGGCGCTGCCGGCCAACACGTTCAAGTAATAAGTTGTGTAGCCGGGTGCGCTGGTCACCGGATGATAGCCTTCAGGTACTAATACCGCGCAATTGTCGCGGGCCAGCAGCAACGCATCAATGGGCTGACCCGCTTTGTGCAAGGGAGAACTCTCACCCGTATACACACGTTGGTACGCACAACCTTCCGGTTTGTCGATCTTGTAAAAGTAGACCTCTTCGAGATCAGCCTCAATCAGATTGCCGTCCTCGTCCTCAACATGGATATCATGCTTGTGCGGTGGATAGCTGCTCCAATTGCCGCTGGGCGTATACACTTCGACCAGCACCAAACGATGAACGGGCGAACCAGGCGGCAATAGATCGTTGATTTGCCGACTTACGTTGTCCCCTCCGCGAACCGATCGGACGACATCTTCGGGTCGTATCAACCAGGGCTCATGATCCTGATCGGTCGGCACCCACGTCACGGCAAACTCGCCGCTCTCTTCGGCCGTGACCGTGAATTCCGTGCCGCGAGGTAAGTACAATGCATGCGCGGCATCTTCGAAAACGCTCTTCCTTCCGCCAATGCCCGACCACTCGCCTCGGTTGGAATGAACTCGGTACCGACCCGTCAGGTTGACGAGGGCCAGCTCGTTCTCTTGGCTGTCGAATGTCCAGCTGGCACCGGCCTCGAGGGTCCGTGCCTGGAACGAGATGTACTGCCAGCCTGCCAATTCCGGTGAAATTGACAGAACCAATCCAGGATCCTCGGAGGATTCGCCTGGATAAATCAGCAAGTTGTCCACAGTGTATTGCAAGCCTGATGCTCCTTTGCCTCTCGCTGTGATCGGTTGTGCTCCCGGCCCACTTTTTAGCCCAGAAAACGTCATCCGGCAAGCGTCTGGAGCGGGGCGTGTTATCTTTACGGCCGCCCTTTCGGGCGACGCCGTGAACGATTATTGACTACGTCCGATGGATGTAGTGCAATGTACGATGGATTGGCCAAGTCGTGATTCAACCCTCCATTTCAGCCGGTTTTCCAACGACTTGGCCAGCGTTGTATTGGACAAATGGCGTCCGTGCGCTGGGACGGATTACCCATCCGTGGAAAGTTGACTGGCCGACGCAATATTGGTTGCGGATGGGCCAATCCATCCTACAATTCCCAACGCACAAATCCTTCACGGCGTTGCCTTTCGGAGCTCCTGGAGTTTGATCGCCTCTCCATTAACGGCAATTGGCATCCTTTGCAGCCAATTTGACTCCGAGCCGTGCTGCCTCACGCCAAAGACGGGAAAGGGAGCATATTCCTGTCGGAGACGTAGGAAAGCCGTCTCTTTCCTCATTGTTACATGCGGCGACGTCTGACGTCTAATCACACGGGCACCCACGCACCGCTAGCGGTGCCAAGCACTCCGTCGGATCACCTCAAACCACACGCTTGACATTGACCACACCCAACCTTTCACTAAAATGTCGCGATTCCCCAGGTTGAAATTTGGCGACTAATATGAGTGCCCTCGAAACGATGAGCGACGAACTGCCAAGAACGCCGGGCGATCCCGAAGATGGTGGGTTGCCCGCGGACGGTGGGATGAGCCCCATTGAACGGGCGCGTCGCGAAAAACTACAAAAAATCATTGAACTTGGCGTGGATCCATGGGGTGGACGCTTTGACGGGCGCGCGTCCATCGAACAGATCCGTGCTCGCGTCGGCGAAGTCACTTATCAAACCGACTCCGGTCAGAGCGTCGCGCTGCCAGGTTTGGATGAGGACATTGATTTTCGCGGATGGCTTTCCGAGCAAGGGCCGGGCACATTGACAGGACCGCGCGTGCGCGCTGCGGGCCGTATCGTGCTCAAGCGCGACAAAGGCAAACTGAAATTCATCGATATTCGAGATCAGAGCGGTCAAATCCAACTGTTCATTGGCAAGAATCAGGTCGGCGAAGATCACTGGGAGCTCTCGCAGTGCTTTGACCTGGGCGATCTGATCGGTGTTGATGGCGAGCTGCGGCGTACCAAGACAGGCGAGCTGACCGTTTTTGCCAATAACCTGCACTTCTTTTGCAAGTCAATCGAGCCGCCGCCCGAAAAGCACCACGGCCTCACCGATCCGGAGCTGCGGCAGCGGATGCGATATCTGGATCTGACGTATGGCGATGGCGTCATGCCACGTTTTTTGGACCGCACAAAAATCGTTCAATCGGTGCGTCAGACACTGGCGGACAGACAATTTGCCGAGATCGAAGGCCCGACGCTGCACTCCATCGCCGGCGGGGCGGCCGCCCGTCCTTTCACCACACACCATAATGCGCTGGACATCGATCTGTACCTACGCATCGCCCTCGAGCTGCATTTAAAGCGATTGTTGGT
>CBDUAB010000569.1:0-3929 GCA_965365045.1 uncultured Planctomycetales bacterium | reverse complement strand
TCAGCCGCCTGTCCGAATGTGTTTCTGGTATGTTCCCAACGGCGTCCATCTACCGGCCTGGTTTCCACAGCACGAAGGCGTCTTGGTTGACCTGCCCGAGACGCTACGTCCTCTTTCGTTTGCGCGCGAGTATTTAAACTGTTTTCATGGGCTCACGCACAACACCGCCATGACCAACGGCGACGAAGACGGGTGCGGCCATGGCCAAGGTGCCGCCAGCTTTCTTACCGGTGCCCAAGCGTACCGCACGCAAGACGACGTCCAAGTCGACATCTCCGTCGATCAGGCCTACGCCCGCCACGTCGGAAACGCCACTCGCTTTCCGACGCTCGAGTTGGGCTGCGAGTCCGCCCGTTCTGGGAACGCGTTTGGCTACAGCGGGACCTACAAGACGCACATCTCATGGCGCACGCCGACGTCGCCTGCTCCTTACGAGATAAATCCCAAGTTGGTGTTTGATCGTCTGTTCACGCACGGAAGCAACAGCCTGACCCAATCGACGGTGGCTGAGCGAGATTTTTACCGAAAAAGCATCCTGGACTATGTGCTCGACGACGCCAACCGTATGCACAACCGTGCGGCCAAAAATGACCGACGGAAGCTTGATCAGTATCTGACCGGAGTTCGTGAGGTTGAACGACGTATCCAAAATGGGGCAACGTCTGTCGATGTGTCGGGAACAGGTTTCTCGAGACCCCAGGGGATCCCGGAAGATTTCGACGAGCACCTGAAGCTGATGAGTGACTTGATTGTGCTGGCGTTCCAAACGGACAGCACACGTGCTTCCACGTTCATGGTTAGCAAGGAGGCGACGGACCGGAACTATCCATGGTTGGGTTTCACCGATGGGCACCATGAGATATCGCACCACGGCGACGACGCCGAGAAAAACCGCAAGCTGCGAGAAATTGACCGCTACCACATTTCCATTTTGGCTTACATGATCGAAAAGATGATGATGGTCGAGGAAGCCGATGGTTCGACGCTGCTCGACAATTCGATGGTACTTTACGGCAGCGGAATCAGTGACGGCGATCGTCACGACCACGTCAACTTGCCGGTGATTGTGCTCGGCAAGGGGGGCGGGACACTCCGCACCGGTCAGCACCTGAAGTGCCGACCCGAAACCCCCATGTCCAATCTGCTGTTGGCCATGCTGCAACAGGCCAATGTTCCCATGGATCGATTTGGCGACAGCACGGAACCGCTGCCGGGACTATTGTTGTGATCCGTTCGTCGAACCAATGTGGGCGACGCGCTTGTAGGGTGTCTTGGACGCTACTCGCGGCAGTTCTTTGGACGACTCTTTTCCATCTAACTTCAGCTCAAGACAAGACGGCGCCGCAATTCGTCGCCGCCTGGGCGGCTGATCTTCAGAGCGAAGACGTGTCAGCCAGACGCCGAGCTGCGGTTTTGACTCGGTCGGCCGACAACGCTCTGCAGCAACAGTTGTTGCCCGTCATGATCGAGCTGTTGATGACGGAAAAAGACGGGCAGGTACGTCTAGCGGTGTTCGACACGGTTACCGACATGGGCGCCGCGGCCAACTCGGCGATCCCCGCCTTGGTGCACACACTGCGCACGGACTATGGTGGCAAAGAAAATGAAGAGCTACACCAAGATTATCGTTCCGCGTTGGCGCTGGCGGCGATTGGAGAGCCCGCCGTCGAAGCACTTCGTGGTCTGCTAGTTGATCAGAAGGAAAATGTGCTTGCTGAAGCGGCGACGGCACTCGGCCGAATCGGCCATCCGGCTGCCGCTGCGATCCCCGATCTCCTCCCGTTGTTCGGGAACGAACAAGCTCGTGTCCGCCAAGAAGCCTCCGAGGCCCTCGGTCGTATTGGCGCGCCTGCGCTGGAGCCTCTACTCGTCGCGGCCAGGCGAGACGAGGTCGCCTTCCGCGTTGGCGCGATCCAGGCGCTTGGATTATTTTCGACGTCGGACGGTCGAGCAGTTCAAGCTGTGCTCGACGCTACACGCGACGCGGAGTCCCAAGTGCGGGCTGCCGCGGTCAAGTCTTTGGCGGCGTACGAGGTGCCCACCGAAGTACTGGTTGAGGTTCTTCTTGAGAATCTCCGGCACGACAACAAGACCGTCCGCGCGGCAGTCGTCGATGTATTAGTTCACCAACGCGAGTTACTGCGGCAGCTCGAGCCCGAACTGAGTCGTCTGTTAACCGAGGAACAGGATGGCGTCGCGTGGCATGCCGCGTTCTTGCTGCAACAGATCGGCGTAGACGCCGCACCAACGCTAGTGAAGGCACTGCAACAGAACGAAAGTCGGATTGAGCAGATTTCTCAGGCTCTCGCGCTGCTCGGTCGTCCGGTTGTGGATCTGCTGGTCCGAGCGCTTGACGACCCCGCGCCACGTGTGCGGCAAGGCGCCGCGTTGGCGCTCGGTCAAATCCGACCCCTGTCCAACGAAATCGTCCAGAAACTGGCGGCTGGTTTGGACGATTCAGATCGACAAGTTCAGGCGGCTTTCCTGACGTCCATCGGTCACCTAGGTTCCCGCGGCAGTGCAGCAGTTCCCGCGGTCAGACGGAAGCTGCAAGACGAATCCGCGGAGATCCGTGAACAGGCTATCGGTATCCTCTTCGAAGCAGCTCCGCGTGATGGTCGGCTGATGGATGAACTCAGCGCCATGATCAGCGACGACGACCCCCGCGTACAGCGTCGCGCCATTGATGCGATTCGCGCATCAGGCCCGCTCGGTCGGCGCGCACTCCCGGCAGTCATTGAAAAGCTCAAGAGTCCTATTATCGAGGTACGAGTGGCAGCCGCGGCCATGATCGGCAGTCACGGTCCCGGCGCTGCGGAGGCCGTTCCCGCCCTAACCGCATTGCTGGATGATGCCGAGCCGGAATTGCGAGTCGTCGTCATTCAAACGCTGAGCCAGCTTGGGTCGGCCGCGCAGCCGGCGTTCGAAAAGTTGACTCTCATTTTAGATGACGACAACGTCGACGTTCGTGCGGCTGCAGTTCAAACCTTGGCGAACCTTGATCTTGAACCCGAGCAGCTCCGACCTTATCTGGCCAAGGCACTCCAGGACAAGGAATCCGATGTGCGTCGCCAAGCGTTAAGAGGGATCCGACGGTTTGGTCGTCGCGGAACCATTTTTGTTCCGGACCTGATCCTGTTGGCGGCCAACGACGAGCAGAGCGGCTTCTTGAAACGGGCCTTGCAGCGATACGAAAGCTACGACATCGATCCACGGTCGATCCCGGAGTTGATGGAACATCTGAAACACGAACACGCCGCCGTCCAGCTACTGGCAATAAGATTCTTGGGCATTGCCGGACCGGCTGCCAAAGACGCAATCCCTCATCTTGAGCCATTGACCGACGACGCGAACGAAGAGATTCGTAAAGAGGCTGCAGCCGCGATCGAAAAAATCAAGAGCGATCCGGCCGCAACTTCGCAGCGGGTGCGGGAACGCAATTCATCGTGATGCACGGGCTAGTGTAGCTCGCACTGGCCAGAGTTATGATCAAGGCATCAACGCTCATCGGAGGCGTTACCCAAAACATCTAGCTTGCCCGAAAAAGTAGGGTGTCTGGATTCCCTGACGGATTGCTCGCCATTGACGGAATCTTGGACGAGTGGCACAAAAGACGGATTCTAGCACCACACGATCTGGTCGCAGAGAGACAATTAGCGGGAGTGCTTTGCGGTGGTGACGCTGCCACGGGCGAAACGCTTACGGAAGATCGTCTGTTCGACTTGGAGCGTGAAGCGTTTATGATGTTGGTCAAGACTCAGGAAACCTTGGCCCGCATCGAACATACTTTGAGCACGGGAAATCCGTTGCGAAACTAAGGACCGCTCGATAAATTACTGTCGCATGAAACTCGTCGGAATGGAACCATGCGAAGTGGAACCACACCTCTTTTACCCAAAACCGGACAGTTATTTCTATTTCTCGAACGG